>JBKEAN010000073.1:0-41053 GCA_047972415.1 Mangrovibacterium sp. | reverse complement strand
ATAATCAACAGCGAATTTTCTGCTTTTAATTGCTCCAGTTTGGTTAAAATCGACTTGGTTTCCCATGAGTAGGACACCGAATTTTGACGTGCTTTGATGAAAACGATTAGATCTGTTGATGCCGATTTTAACTGGTTGAACTCCTCAGTATCGGTTATATTCAGATTAATAAAACTTACTTCAGATTTATACGTTAGCTTTTTTGTTGCCGATTTTACGGCATCGTGTAATTTTTCGTCGCCATAAAATACAGAATGCAAGCTTAGGTTGAAGGCAAACGTGCTGATTTTCTGCACCCACGAGTCGAACCCGGTTTCCATTTCCGAATAGGGAGGGCACAAAACCTGCATCCGTTTGAGGTTCATTACGGGAATCACCGGCTTATAAACAAATACTTCCTGATTGGTATTATTGAGCAGGTTTGTAATTACGTTTCCAAAAATTATATCGGCAAAGCGCGATTTGGGAGATGCGCCAATGACCAAATCGGTTGCCGAAACTTCTTTCAATACCCGGCGTATCCCGTTGGAAATATTTTGATCAATGGTACTTACAATTTCAACTTTACGTTCGGTTTCGGCGGCATGTTTCATTAATTTGCCCAATATCTCGCGCGATTCGGCCAGCTTTTCTTCTACTTTCTGATCATCGTCCACAACCGACAGAGCGAAAACAGGCGCATGCTCTTTTGGTTCCGAAAGGTTCAGGGCGAAGTCCATCAGTTCGGTCATTGTTTGCGGGTTCGAAACAGGGACCAAAAAACGGTTCTTCAATTTATCAACCGGCAAAGCATTTTGTTTTTCGTGTGCAATAATCATTGCTTTCCCGGCCCGCTCGGTAACCAGCGAAGCTACAATACAGGTTACCAGAATAAGTACAATCGTTCCGTTTAGTGCAGGCAAATCCAGCAATCCCATGTCGTAACCAACTGTAATAACAGCCAATGTAGCCACGGCATGGGAGGAGCTAAGGCCGAAAATAAGGTTGCCCTGGTTGCGGCTGTACCTGAAAATGAATGAGGTAATACGCGCTGCAAAAAACTTTCCCAGCAATGCTGTAATAGTTAGCGTAATGGCAACCACAAGCGTATCGGTACCTTCAAAAAGACTTCTCAAATCAATAATCATTCCCACACTAATCAAAAAGAAAGGGATAAACAGGGCATTTCCGGCAAATTCAATCCGGTTCATCAAAGGCGAAGTTTTCGGAATTAGTTTATTTACCACCAACCCGGCCATAAACGAGCCGATAATGGCTTCCAACCCGGCCAGTTCGGCAACAAATGATGCAAAAAATACAATGGTCAACACAAATATGAAATGCGAATACCGTTCATTTTCAACCCGTTTTAATACCCACTGTGCAATTATTGGAACCAGCTTAAAAATGAACAGAAAAAATAAAGCGAATGATATCAGCATTAAGCCCCAGGCTTCCCAGCCGCCGGAATTGCCCTGAGAGCTGGAAATGATGGCCAAAATCATTAAAACGGCTGTGTCGGTAATAATTGTACCGCCAACGGTTATGGCAACTGCTTCATTTTTTGTCAAATCCAATTTCGATACAATCGGGTATGCAATGAGGGTATGGGTTGAAAACATACTGGCAATCAGCAAACTGCTCAAAAAATCATAGTTCAGGCAATAGTAGCACACCGGGAACCCAATCAGCAATGGTATAAGAAAAGTAAAAAGGCCAAAAACAAAGCTTTTGTGTTTATTGCGGGCAAACTCGCTTAGGTTCAGTTCTAAACCTGCCAGAAACATAATATACAGCAAGCCGATGGTCGAAAAAAGGTTGACGGCATCGTTTTTTTCAATCAGGTTAAAGCCATGCGGGCCAATGGCCAGGCCGCACAAAATAAGCACAATGATTCCCGGAACCTTGATTCGCCTTAATAATAAAGGTGAAAGAAATATGATTGTGAGTATGATTGTAAAAATCAATACATTGTTATGGAACGGAATTGAGAATTCGTGCAAAAAACGATCGAAAAACTGTGTCATTGTTGTTTCATTTGGCGACTCTGCCAATTTCAACATTTTTAGTTTTGTTGATTCAGGAAGGACGAAAAAAAATTAATACCTCGTTTGGATGTTAGAAAAAATGAACGAACCGGATACTGATGATTCCGGTCCGCTCATTGGTTTTGTACCCGAAAAATGGGTGTTAAAACGTATCAACACATTGTTTCAACCGAAGTAGCTTGGTTAACAAATCTTCCAATAAATCCAGCCGCAGCATGTTGGCCCCGTCCGATTTGGCAACTGCCGGGTTCGGATGCGTTTCAATAAAAATACCATCGGCACCAACAGCAATGCCGGCGAGGGCAATGGTTTCAATCAGTTCCGGCTTTCCACCGGTAACCCCGCTGCTTTGATTGGGCTGCTGCAACGAGTGGGTGATGTCGAGAATAACCGGGCAATCATTCTTTTTCATCTCGGGAATTCCGCGAAAATCAACCACTAAATCCTGGTAGCCAAACGTAGTGCCCCGCTCGGTCAGCATGACGTTGTTGTTTCCGCAATCCCTAACTTTATTTACCGCAAATTGCATGGCTTCGGCCGACAGAAATTGGCCTTTCTTTATATTGATTACTTTCCCCGTCAGCGCAGCAGCAATCAGCAAATCGGTTTGGCGGCACAGAAATGCCGGAATTTGCAACACATCCACATAGTTTGCAGCCAGAGCTGCTTCGGCAGCCGAATGGATGTCGGTAACAGTCGGAACCTGGTACTTTTCGCCAACTGCTTTCAAAATAGATAGTGCTTTTTCATCGCCAATTCCCTGAAACGAATCTATCCGGGAACGGTTAGCTTTGCGGTACGAGCCTTTGAATACAAATGGAATTTCGAGTTTATTGCTGATGGTGAGTATTTTCTCAGCGATTTCGAAAGCCATTTCTTCGCCTTCAACTACACAGGGGCCAGCCAGAAGTATGAAGTTTTTTCCTTCGTGTTGTATTTTTGGAATCATCGTGCATTAATTTTCAGCGAATATACAACAATTGCCCCCGATTCGTAAATCAGCAAATCGACTTTACGCTGCAATTTCCTTTCCTTTTTGTTGCCGCCAAATAAAAAGATGAAATTGCCATGTATTTAATTCGGTTTTTATATCGACAATTTCGACACAACGCCGTAACTTGTTATAAAAATTGATGAGCTAAAATAATAAACTGGTGAAATAATCGGGTTTATTGGGTTCTATCTAATTGAAAAACAAGTAAAAAGAAAAGTTAAAGCTCTAGTGAAATGAATTCAGAGTTTAACCATAATTTACCGAAAGATATTCCTCCGCTGGCCGGGAATACAGAATTACAATCGTGTAAACAAATTGTAAGCTTAATTGCGCACGAGATGAGAAATCCGCTTGCGATTATAAGCTCTAATCTTCAGCTGCTCAAATCCGGGCGGTACCAGTTGGAAGACACGATTATAGAAGATTCATTTTTTTTGTGCGAAGAAGCCATCCGGTCGATGAGCGAGTTTATTGGCGAAATTTGTTTTTTAAATAACGTTTTTAAAAGTAGGTTGAAGGTCAGTTTCGAAACGGTTGAACTGAACACTTTGCTTGCTAACGCGCTTGCAGTTTGCGCTCCGTCAGAATTTAACAGAAACCGGATTAAAATAGAGAAACAAAATGGGCTGGAAACAGTATACACAGATAGTGATCTGCTCCGGCGTATCGTAATACAACTGGTTCGAAATGCGCTGGACTTTTCATCAGGTACAGTTCATATTAAAATTGAAATAGCAGATAATGAGTTTGTTATACAGGTTGTAGATCAAGGGATTGGAATTCCCGATAACGAAAAGCACCTGATATTTGAACCATTTGTCCGGTGCAGCAATGTTAAAATGGCTTCAGGGAGTGGTACCGGTCTTACAATTGTGAAAGCATGTGTGGAATTGCTAAGAGGAAGAATTGATTTTGAAAGTGTTCTGAACCAAGGTACAAGGTTCACTGTTAAGATTAGTATCCATGAGTTTGAAAAAGGTATTGATAATAGAAGATGATTTAGCTCTGGCCAAGACAGTAAAAAATATACTGACCGTGAATGGCTTTGAGCCGATTGTTACCAACAGTGGGGCCGAGGGTATTCAGAAAGCTTACGAAGAGACTCCCGACTTAATTTTGAGCGATATTGCAATGTCGCCGATTGATGGTTACCAGGTTTACCATATCCTGAACGATAGCTTTGTAACCTGCAATATCCCGTTTATTTTTATGTCAGGCAAAGCCGATTTGGAAGATATACGCAAGGGAATGGCTCTGGGAGTTGATGACTATATTGTGAAACCATTTACAAATGCCGAATTGCTGAAGTCGATCAACGTCCGTCTGGCAAAATACGAAAAGCTCCTGAACGGCGGGAAAAGCGACTATCAAGCCCTATTCAACCTGTCTCCAAACGGTGTTTTCCTCTTTCGTGGCGACATGATTACGAAGCCAACGCGGCTTTCGCTTCACTTACCGGTATCCCGGTTGACCAACTGAAACTTCAGCGCCTCCGTAACATGATGAGCTCTGAGTCCTATTCTGCTATCGAATCAAAAATTATTGAATGCTCCGAAGGAACATTGTCAAACTTTGACGAGCAGATTATACTAACTACAGAAAAGCGCGTGGTTGATAAAGTAAGGCTGTTTGTAACTACCAGCCAAAAGTTTAGAGGAATGAGTTTTTTGATTGGACTACTACAGCCAATTGAACGAAATACTGCTGTCGATGAATTGGATTACAATAAGCTATTGTCCATTATATCAGAAACGAAGTTTGACGATAGCAATGACTTGGCAAAAAGGCTACGCCAAGTTGTTGATATTCCGGTGGTAGGGGAAAGCACAGTTCAGAAGCAGAAAAACAAAACGCTTTTATCAAAACGGGAGTGCGAAGTATTGAAACTGTGCTGCCAAGGCTTACCTACTAAAATTATAGCCGACGAATTGTCAATCTCCGACCGGACAGTGGAGAAGCATCGTGCCAACCTAATGGAAAAGACAGGTTCAAAAAA
Organism: Mangrovibacterium sp.; assembly: GCA_047972415.1. Taxonomy (GTDB): domain Bacteria; phylum Bacteroidota; class Bacteroidia; order Bacteroidales; family Prolixibacteraceae; genus Mangrovibacterium. The sequence continues at coordinate 36,036 of JBKEAN010000073.1, read as the reverse complement.
CATTGCTGAAGTGATAGCTTTTGCGTTAAAACACGAATTGATAGAGCTTTAGAACCACCACCTCCTCACGCGCCCAGATTACGGGGCCAACCTTTTGACCTGCCAGCAATTCTCGCGAAAGTAATACCGAAACCGATCGTGTAACCGGTTAGGGCGTCCTTGCCAAAATTCAATCTCAGTGGGCTTTACCGCATAGCCACCCCAATTGGTTGGTTTGCTAATGCTTTTATCTTTAAATAGTTCGCTGTAGTAAGTAAAGTTCTGATCCAGCTCCTCCCGGGTCGAAATTTCGCGACTTTGAGGGGAAGCCCAAGCGCCAATTTGACTGTCGCGCGGGCGGGATTGAAAATAAAGTGCCGATTGTTGCTCGTTCAACCGCTCTGCTGCTCCCCATACCCGGACCTGCCGTTCTGTTTTAGGCCAAAAAAAGTTTAAAGCTACCAGGTTATTTTCAGCAAGTTGTTTTCCTTTTATGCTCAAATAGTTCGAAAAAAAGACAAAGCTAAAATCATCCACCTCCTTCAACAATACAATCCTGCTGTCGGGTTGACCTTTTATACAAGTCGAAAGAGTCATTGCAGTTGGCTCTTCCTCGCTATTTTCAATGGCATTTTTCAACCATCGTGCAAACAATTCCATTGGGCTGGAAGTAAGGTGCTGTTCTTCAAGCACAAAGTTCTGGTAGTTTTTGCGTATATCTCTTAACATTTAGTCTGTATTAAAATTATTGAAGCTGAAACAATGCTGAAAGCTCCATTGTTTAATTTAATTCCGAAAACCATGTAATGCAAAAGGAATATCATATTTGATTCAGAAAGCCAATGTACCAACACTTATAGATGAACAGATAATACTGTTATCCGGCAGTTTAATTCATCAACACAAATTATGTTCAAATTAAATGGTTAATATGTTTCGAATAATTTTTACCGAAAAAGAATAGAACAACCGCAAAAACCGCTAACTTGTATCTCTATTTAACTCAAAAACGTTTATCGTAGTTAACATTAGTTCACTTTTTTTGAAGTATAGACATGGTAGAACAAAAGTCTTCTTCCACAATTTTGATTGTGTCTGACAATATAGAAAATACAGACCAACTGCGCTCGGCGCTGATAGGTCGGGGGTACTTACCTGTTTGGATGAACGGAAGCCAAGCTGCTATGCTGAAAAATACACGCGGAATATTTGATTTGATACTGATTGATGTTGAAGTAGCAGAGAAAAACGGCTCGGAAATTACCCGAAGGATTCAAAAAGAAGTTCAAACCCCCGGAATTCCGCTCATCTTTATTACATCAGGCAAGGACGAAGATTACCTGATGAATATGTTTAAACCCGGAGAATTCGATTTTATTCAAAAACCATTTAAATACGAAGAACTGATCATTCGGATTGAACTGCACCTGACCTTGAAACGGGTTCAGGAAGAGCTGCAGAAATCGAAAGAATTAGCCGAAAAAGCCGCTAATGCCAAAACCTTGTTCCTGGCCAATATGTCGCACGAAATCCGCACACCACTCAATGGGATTATTGGTATGGTTGATATTATGCGACAAACGAATATGGACAAAGAACAGCAGGAATACCTCGATATTATTGAAATTTCGGGTGAAACGCTGTTGATGATCATCAACGATATTCTTGATTTTTCGAAAATTGAAGCCGGACAGATTTCGTTTGAAAACATACCTTTAAATATTCGGCAGGAAATACAGAACGTCAGAAAATTATTGACTTATAAGATTCAACAAAGCAGGCTCGAATTTAACATTACCATAAGCGACGAAGTACCGACAATTGTTTTAGGCGATCCGTTTCGGCTGAAACAAATATTGATCAATCTGCTGAACAACGCTATCAAGTTTACACCTTCCGGGTTTGTTCGGCTGCACGTTAAATTGGAAGGTATTGTTAATAATCATTATAAACTCCGGTTCGAAGTCGAAGATTCGGGGATTGGCATTTCCAAAGAAAACCAGAATAAACTGTTCAAAAGTTTCTCGCAAGCCGACTCGTCGACCACCCGTAGGTTTGGCGGAACAGGCTTAGGATTAGCTATTTGTAAGCGGCTAACCCAAATGATGAAAGGCGAGATTGGGGTTGAAAGTGAGTTGGATAAAGGTGCTCTGTTTTGGTTTACGGCAGTTTTCGATCCTGTGGTTGCCGGAAAACGGCCCTACAATGCCAACACGCTCATTATTTCAGGCGAACGCCCACTGCGTATTTTGTTGGCCGAGGATAACGACATTAATGTCAAAGTATCTACGCTCTGCATCAAAAAACTCGGTCACCAGGTAATGGTTGCTAAAGACGGGATTGAAGCCGTCGATTTGTTCAAAAATCATCCTTTTGACCTGATTTTGATGGATATTCAGATGCCTGGAATGGATGGAATTAGTGCAACCGAAGAAATCCGTCGTCTTGAGCTTGAGCATGATGCCGAATTTTCGATACCAATAATTGCGGTGACTGCGAATAAGTTAAGCGATGACGTTGAAAGATTTTTAAGCACCGGAATGAATGATCATATCGGAAAACCATTTAAACCGCAAGATTTGGAGTTAGTTTTGAAAAGAAACGTTAACTTTAATCACGTTTGAACTTTAATTCGTAGAAATCATGCTAGAAGCAGAAATGGATTTGTCGGGACGGAAAATACTGATTGTGGAAGATAATGACACCAGTCGGTATTATTATCAAACCGCGTTGGAACAATTTAACGCAACCAGTCTGTGGGCTAAAAACGGGATGGAAGCGTTGAATATGTTTAAAACAGAACCAGGGATAGAACTGGTTATAATGGATTTAAATATGCCGGAGATGGATGGTTTCGAAGCTACCCGGCAACTTAAAATAATGAACCCGGTTATTCCGGTGATTGTTCAGAGTGCATTTATTTTATCTGGCGAAGAATCAAAAAGTTACGAAGCTGGTTGTGACGATTTTATTGCCAAGCCCGTTCGCTTGCGGACGTTGATGAATGCCATTCAAAAACACTTGTTTTTAAAATAAACGTAAAAAGGTACAAAATCGGCTTTGCGGTGTTGTTGGATTCAGCGCCAAAAATCCTTTTCTGATTAACCCGTCAACAAGTATTGGCGGATTTTTTTTTGTCTCCTCATCAATAAATCCGGCTAATTCACCGGGCTCAAAATACTGTACGCGAAACTCACCGTTTGCCTCCGAGTGGATTCGCGATTGTAATACCAACGCTAAATAGCCCATCGTATACCGTGGATTGATTTCCAGGCAAGGGTGCAGTTTTACTTGGTGACTATTGTCCCTAAATAAAAGAGCATCAACACCAAGCGGGCCGCGGTGCAATTCCGAATAGACAGATTTTGCAAGGGCTTCGCCCAATTGTTCGGCCACTTCGCTTAACTGTCCGGCATCAAATCCGGCAGGGATTAAAGGAGCTTGTCCCAGGTAATGTCCACTATATTGCCCGTTCGAATTGGTAAAAAAACGGCTCATACCCAAGTAATTTATATTTCCCGATGGGGTAACTTCAAACTGAAAAGAAAGATCGGCTACTTTTTGATGCCATTTTTCAGCAGTCATATAACCTTGCTGTTTCAGCACCGCGCTTATGAGCTGGCGATTAGCCTCGTTCAATCGATTGCGCCTGAGTACCAGCAGGCCACGTCCGCTTGAGCTCAATGGTGCTTTCAGTACCAGCGGGCTCCATTCTTCGAGTAGTCCTTCTACTTCGGGTATTGAGTTAATGACTTGAATAGTCGTGTTTTTATCGACAATTGGCAGGTGCTGGTTTTGCGATAGAAACAATTGAAGGAACTGCGCCGCTGTTTTTCGTTCGAACAAAGTCGAATAGGCCGCTTGCCAAATCAGGTCCGGTTCAACCAAAAAAGAAAAACGATAAGCTTCAGCTGGGCTTTTTCCCCACGAATGCAGCTCAATTTCATTCATCGGATGATTTGATCTCCAATTTTTTAGCTCATCAATTTCGATAAAGTCAACCCGGTTTACTCCAAGTATTCGGAGCTGTGCCACATGCGATGGAGGCGGTTTTTGTTCGCAGACTACCCAATCGTATTCATTTGCAAACAAAGCCATTATTGGGGCTAAATCCTGCTCGAACTGCCGTAGCAAGGCCGGGGCCACATAATAGGGCGAACCGTTGGCAATGGCCATTTCGCAGGTTGGGTTGTAATGGAAAATATTCATAGCCTGATACAAAGCAATTACAGCCTCAAAAGTATGAAAAGCAGCGTTGGTGCCGAAAGTTTTTTTGAATGCTTATTCCTGAAAACAGGCGTACTTGCTTATATTTGTTCGTTTACGTTGAAAAAGAATACGGAATGCCAATTGCAAATAAAGCCAACGCCTTTGGGTTCAACCGACAGCTATTTTGCTTTGTTTCGGTTTTATTTATACTTCTGCTGTTGTGCAGTGCCGAAAAAATAAAAGCACAGGATAAAAAAGCGCAGAAATATTTTGTTGAAGCCAAAAGCTATTATCAGGCAAACGATTATAAAAATGCCTTGGTGCGATTGACCTCAGCAACTGGACTGGAGCCGCATTTTATTGATGCCTACTTGCTCCAGGCCGATATTTATGCCGATATGGATTCCGTCCGCCTGCAAATCGAAACGCTGAAAAAAGCATTGGCTATCGATCCGGCAAAGTACCCGAAAGCCTGGTATGTGCTGGGGAATGCCTGCTACGCACTCGGAGAGTATGAGGCCGCAGCCGAAGCCTTCCGTCGGTTTTTGGAAACAGGCGCTGGTGGGCAGCTTGACGATAACGCCAAAAAGAAATTATGCGATTCGGAATATGCGCTTCAGTTGGTTACGAACCCGGTACCGTTTCAGGCAATTAGCATGGGAGCGGCGATTAATACCGATCTGGACGAATATTGGCCGTCATTGACCATCGATGGGAAAACCTTCATTTTTACACGTTTGTTACCTGTTGGAGTTCAAACCAGCGAGTTGATGCCCAAGTTTCAGGAAGATTTTTTCGAGTCGAGGCTAAATGGCGAAAAGTGGGACGAAGCAATTCCAATTGTTGAACTGAATACGATGCAAAACGAAGGGGCACAATCGGTTTCGGCCGATGGCAAGTTGATTTTTTTTACGGCCTGCAACCAATCCGGCGGCTATGGTAGTTGCGATATTTATTTCACCCGGCAAATAAACGGAACTTGGATTAAAGCGCAAAATGCGGGTTCGCCTGTAAATAGTGGCGCTTGGGAATCTCAACCTTCCATTTCGGCCAATGGCGAATACTTGTATTTTGTAAGCAATCGGGCAGGGGGTAAAGGCAAAATGGATATTTGGCGTTGCCGGCTGGTGGGTTTTAGCAGTACCGGAAAACCGGTTTGGGAAAAAGCTGAGAACCTGGGCCATTCGGTTAATACCAGCGGAAACGAAATGTCGCCGTTTATCTACGCCGACGGCGCCAGTCTGTACTTTGCATCCGATTTTTGGCCGGGGCTCGGAGGGAACGACTTGTTTTTGACCCGTATGCAAGGTGATTCTATTTGGATGAAACCACTAAACCTGGGTTTTCCAATCAACTCGTACCGCGACGAACAAGGATTGATTGTTGATGCAAGTGGTACCGAAGCCTATTATTCGTCCGATCGGCCTGGTTCGAAAGGGGTTGATATTTATAAATTTAAATTGAACGATGGCGTGCAGCCAACCCCGGTCTCGTACGTGTCGGGGAGGGTAGTGGATGCGGTGAGTGGAAATCCTGTTTGCTCGAAAGTTGAATTGATTAACCTGGAAAGTGGCAAACGGATAGCCGAAACCGAAACCTGCTTAAACCAGGGAGAGTTTCTGATGTGTTTGCCGCTTGGAAACGAATATGCTTTCAATGTATCCAAACCTGGCTACCTGTTTTACTCGGACAATTTCGCGTTAAAAGAAATTCGCCGCCAGGACAATCCTATTGAACTTCAAATTGAATTGGAACCGGTTCAACTTGGGCGAAGTACTGTTTTGAGGAATATCTTTTTCGAATCGGATTCGTACGAGTTGCTGCAACAGTCTCGGACCGAATTGTTTCAGTTGGTTTTGTTTATGCAACAAAACCCGTCTGTTACCATCGAAATTGGCGGACATACAGACAATCTTGGTACAGCTGTCTACAACTTGCAGTTATCGCAAAACCGGGCGAAAGCGGTTTATGAGTACCTTCTGGAAGCCAAAGTGGCTGCAAACCGGCTGGCTTATAAAGGTTACGGCTTAACGGTTCCGGTTACCGGCAACGATACGGCCGAAGGCCGTGCCATGAACCGCAGGACCGAATTTAAAATTATACAGGTTGGCGACTAACCTCGCTTTGGGGCAGAACCTGGTTTTAAGGTTTGTACAGGCTTAGCTGCCTCTTCCAAAATGAACCGTACAAAAGTAAAAACAAAATAGTTTACGTTTCGTTCCAGCAGGCGGTAACCAGAGCCCGATAATTCGTATAGGGCTGGGTAGAAACTTAATATCAATTTATTAAGTTCAAATTTAATTTGAAAGGCCCCGGGGTGGAACACTTGCAGAACAGAAAACCGTTGAAGCACGGTATCCATACTTTTTAACTCTTCATCTATTCGGAATTCGGAATAATTCCGATCCTTATCAATAATGGCTTCGGTAAAACTGATAGCTTCATCGGCCATCCATTCCATAAACTCGTCAAGCTCGGTCGATGCCCCAATCCTAAATGTATCCGTTAATACAGGGCGAAAGCAGTTTGCGAAACGTGCTTTAAATTGTTCGCGAAATGATTCGACTAACTTGAATTGCTCAAAAATATGGTGAATCGAATTTCTCATATCCGTTCCATTTCAATCAGCTATAAGTTACAACATTTTTACTGTACAAAAAGATTAATGGTTACAATTCTTTAATATTTTAACATCAAAAAAACAGGAAGTCGAACTCATTTTTTTGCGGTATTCAAACTATACTCGAAGCAGCTTTCTGAAAAAAAAGGCTGCTCCAAGTAGTGGAACAGCCTAAATATCATACTAAAACAAGTATTTCTAGTTGTATTTTCGTTGAATAAACCACATATCCCGGAGCGAGAATCCGAGGCGGATACGGACAAAATTCTCCTGGATGAGTTGGTTCTCGGTTGTTCCTTTTGTGCCGAATTCGGTGCTGATGTCGATGCGCGATTTCTGGTTGCGGATTGGCAAACCCATACCCACCGAAAAGCTGTATTCATCAAGTTGGTTACCTTTAAGGCTCAGGTATGATTGGGCATATTGAAATCCAACCCGGTAATTTACACGTTTAAAATAATTGGCCATAAAATTGGTGCTGGGCGTAAACTCCAACCCGGTTCTCACATAAGGGTTGTTTTTCAGTTCAACACTTTTTACATCATAGTCGTAGTCCTCCCACTGCTGCATACCGGCATCCAGTACATACATCCAATTTTTGTTGTTGCTCACTGCAATGCCGAACCCGATTTCCTCCGGAATTTTAAAATCTTTCCGGTTATCGCTTTTGTCTTCCAAAATCGTACTATTCGAGTTGTACGTGGTATTGGTACGCTTGGTCACCAAATCTTGTCGCGGGTTGTAAATAGCTCCGAGCGAAATGCTGTAATTCTTTAGCTTGAACTCGTACTGCGCCCCGAACTCGAAATAAAAATTGTGAAAATAATCAGTTGTTTCGTTATAAATAGAAGAGCTGCCAATAACAGACAGATCATGATACTGTGTTTGCTTGAGCGAACCAAATAAAAACGAAGTTTTTACGCCAATAGCAAGGTTTTTGGCCAGCGAATAGGAGAGACCACCGTACACCCGGCTAATATCGCCGCTCCCGATAATATTGAGGGGGTATTCGGAGTTGAGAACACCATCAATACTAGCCGTTGAGTTAATTTCGTAACCGGTTGAACTGAATGGGTTCAGCCCGAAACCAGCAGCAAATTTAGGACTAAAACGCCAACCTAAACCAAAGTAGCTGAAGTTTGCAGTATTGAGGTCGTTGGTAATTCCTTTGGATTGAAACTGGGAGTATTTACCTTCAACACCCGTGTCGAACAGCACGTTCAAACTGTCGATACCTCGGTACGAAGCCGGGTTGGCCATGTTCAAAAAAGAACTTGAGCTCAGGGCCATTCCTGCACCACCCATAGCCGTGTTGACAGCATTTTGTTGCGAACGCAATTCACCCAGTCCGTACATCGAGTAGGGGGTGCGGGTGTTGTTTTGTGCTTGTCCGCCAAAGGGGTTTACCAGGAAAAAACCTGATACGAGAACTGCCAAACGAATACAGTTACGGTAACTATTCATATCTTAAAAAATAGAGATTCAATTTTGTATCTAACTGGTTGACTGATTTGCCGGACAAAAACAAATAATCAGCTTTATAAGCCATGTTTGTTGACGGGAAACCCACAATCAGTCCGTTGTCTGTATTGTAATAGTTACCTTCCAGCTCATCGAGGAGGAAATCGGTGACATTTGCAATGTAATAGTGTTTGCCTGAAACATAATTGGAAACCAAGGTTGCCGATACAGCTACGGCTGCGCCTGTACTTGACGTGGTTGATAGGGTTGCTCCCCACGTGTTTTGCTTGTCCGAAGCATAAAAATTCAACGTTGATGGTAAGTTGTCCATATCATTATCCAGCGAAGGGACTAATACCAACTCGGCGCGTATCAGTACCCGTTCGCCATAACTGTAAATGTCGTTGAGCGAAGGAAAATTCAACTTGGTCATCAACCCGCTTGAGCCTTGAATAGCGGCGATATTATTGGTCAGCGATGCCGATAACTTCTCGGTTTGGTCAGTTAAAGGCTCGAAACTGGTTCCTGTCCGGTCCGAAATGGTTTGGTTAAAATTGTTTCCTTCCGCAGAAATATTGAAGGTTGTTTCTTTTTCGTCGATACCCAAATCAACGGTATGGTGGTACAATTTCAGTTGTATATCCGTACTGCTTCCGCCAAATCCGAGTGCAACATTGGTTTCCGTTGCCGGGATGACAACAAATCCCTTCAGGTAGGCATTAAAATCCTCGTTGTCATCCAAAATAATCGAATCATCTATCTCTAATTGCATCAATTCTTGTCCGAAGGAATCGGGCAAGCGCACTTCAATGCTATCAAGCGAAGGCTCCGGGATAAATGTAAACGAGCCCATTGGGGTTTCGTCGTACGGAAAAGAGTCGTCGCTATTCAGTGTTCCTTCAGTCGTTCCAGAGCCCGGAAAATCTAACTGGCTGGTCAACCGGTGAACGTAAAAAGTAACCGGGGTAATCGTGTCGCCTTTATAAAAGCCGGAGAGCGACATTTTAAAGGTAATCGAATCCAGTATGTCGTACTCGGTAATATTACTAATGTCAGAACTTACATCGAAATTGACAAAATGGCGAAACTCGCTGGTTCCTAAAATAGGGTTTGTATATTTGCCAACTAGTACTGTAGAAGGGCTCGATGTATTAATTGAATCCAGTACAATGGTAGAAAGCTCCACCCGAAAAGTATCCGACATCACCACGCTGGACTCTGTATTGACCAGGCTTTCCCCGATGGTAAAATTTCCGGCATCGGTGCTGCACGAAACAACCAGCGCAGAAAAGCCGATTAACAACCAAATTTTATTCATATATTTTGATATGATTTTTACTCCAAATACCATGTAAAATAGACTTAGCCTGCAAAACAAAAGTATTGTGCCAACAGGCAAAAGAAATATCGATGAAAAATACAAAAAAATCACTTAATCGATTAAAAACATCGACTAAAAGCCATTTACCACTGAACTGGGCTTAATTACTGTTAAATATTGCTAATATTTTTAACTATTATTTGGAGGAAATAGACAAATAAGTATGTTATGTGGATAAAAACTCGTTATATATAGAAAATAAACGTTTTCGTCTATCATTTTTTTTCAATACTCGCCAAGCTTATATGTTTGCGGCCTAACTGAATAATTTTTTTCCAAGATGATTCGTAAAAATTTCTTTCTGAATAAATGGTGTACCCAGCTGGCAAAGCTTGGTTTAGTACTGGCTATTATAGGTCCTTTTGCTGCATGTAACGGAAGTGATGAAGATGATTTGGTTGGCGACTGGGTTAAAATATCGTCTTTTAGCGGTGTTCCGCGTTCCAGCGCTGTTGCCGCAGTATTGGATGGCGAGGCTTATGTTGGTACAGGTTATAATATCAATACGAAAGAACGCCTGAAAGACTTTTGGTCTTATGACGGTACATCCTGGTCTCAGGTTGCTGCTTTTGGTGGAGATGCCCGAACCAATGCAGTTGCATTTACAGCCGATGGTAAACTTTATGTTGGAACCGGATTTAACGGAACCAATGGTACCAAACAGAAAGATTTTTGGGCGTACGATCCCGAAGCTAATACTTGGGTTGAAGTTGCTTCGTTGGCTACCGACAACGTAAATAGCCCCGAGTTACTAGGGCGCGAAGGGATGGTTGCTTTCTCGATTAATGATATTGGCTATGTAGGAACTGGAGTTGATAAAGACGGCGTAGAATACAACGATTTTTATGCTTATGATCCTTCAACCGATAGTTGGTCTCAAATTACGGATTTCCTAGGTGAAAAAAGACAAGATGCCGTAGCTTTTGTGATTAACAATATTGCCTATGTTTGTACCGGTACAAATAATAGTTCATATTCCTCAGAGTTGTCAAGCTACAATCCAGAGACAAACGCTTGGACCCGCTTGCGCTCAATCGAAGATAAAAGCGACGAAAGCTATGATGACGATTACTCTATTGCCCGTAACCAAGCAGTTGCTTTTACGATGGGAGGAAAAGCTTATATTGCAACAGGTGGTAAAAACGCCGCCGGCTCGGATGTTTGGGAATACAACCCTTCGACCGACCTTTGGACTGAAAAAACACCATTCGAAGGTGCGGCACGTTTTAATGCGGTAGCTTTTACGGTGGGTGATGTAGGCTATGTGCTTACCGGACAGCAAGGTAGCTCAGCTTATTTCGACGATGTTTGGACATTCTATCCGAATGCTGAATTCGATGATACAACGTATTAACATGCAGAAGAAATTCACACGAACAGTCGTTAAAAATATAGTATTACTCCTGGGAATCTCAGGAGTAATATTTTTTTCGTGCCAACCCCAACAGATTGCCCGTTTGGAAACGGTTCAAACCGATAGTGGCTGGGGCTATAAAATTATAATTGAAGGCAAAGCGTATATCAATCAGCCGTCAATTCCTGCAATATCCGGTATCAAGTCGTTTCAGTCGGAACAGGACGCCCGGAAAGTGGGGCGTTTGGTACTGAAAAAGATAGGGGATGGCCAAATGCCAACTATCAGCTTACACGAAATTGATAGTTTAAAGATTGTTTATTGAATAGTAGTTACTTATATGTAAAGAAGAGGATGGTTAGTTATCCTCTTCTTCATTTTCATCGTATACTTTTCCACTAGTCTTTTTTACATCGAATTCCTCTTCATCGTCAAACTCATCGTAGATAGATAGGCGTTTCTTGGCACTTCTGTCTTTTTTTACACCTTTAGCATGTTGGCTTCCTGAATCACTTTTCTCAATATCAGAATGCTTTAGATTCTTGTTTGAGTGTTTGTTCGATTTCATTTTTGTTGAAAGTCTAATAACTTAATTAATAAATCTTTAAACGATTATTTCGAGATTATTTTGAATAAATTCAAACTACTCGATTTTTTTTTATTTTTCCAATAGTTTGGCGATTTTTTTTTGAAATTTCGTTGGCTATATCCCTAGCTGTTTGTTTATTAGGCTCCAATGGAACAAAAACAAAGCTGAATCTTGTTACGCTCAAAAATTCCCCGTCAGACAAAAAATCGGAACCCCGGCTCGTTTTCGTTGTTATACAGGTACACATCACTAAGTTGGATCCCGATTTTAGAAGAAAACGAAACAAAAAAACAGAACAATGAAACGAATACTCACTTTATCGGTGCTATTATTGGTTATTCCGTTTGCGTATGGGCAGTCGCCTTTAAATATTGGATTGAAAGCCGGTTACACAACATCGGAATTGAAAACCAACCTGGAACAATTTAACGATGGTTCAATCAATAACTTCTTGGTTGGGGCTTTTGCCAGGGTAAACCTGAACTCGATCTACATTCAACCCGAAGTTTATTTTACATCAAAAGGCGGAAAATTGTCCGATGTTTCGAGAACCGAATCGTTTAATATGGATTGTGTGGACGTTCCGGTACTTCTGGGAGTGAAGTTGTTGAAACTCCCTACATTCAATATTCGGTTGAATGCCGGCCCGGTGTTTTCGTTTGTCACAAAAGTTGACAACAGCCAATTGGAAAGTATCGATTCTGAACGTTTTGAAAACAACTACGTTGGTATTCAGTACGGCGCAGGTGTCGACTTTCTGTTTATGTCGCTTGATGCCCGTATGGAAAACAGCTTGAGCGATATCCAAAAAAACATAGACGGAGACCTTAAAAGCAATATTTTTATGGTTACTTTGGGCTTCAAAATTTTGTAATTGGCGATGTTGAAGTATGTGCTGGTTCTGCTTGTTGTGCTTGTTGTAAATTTTGTCCGCGCGCAGGAACGTGCCGACAGTTTGCAAATAAGCGCTGTTGAAGCTGATATGTTGTACCGCGACTTGTTCATTTTCAGTGAGCAATCCAGTTTTGGGCCATTGCTTCCCCATTTGTTGGAACTGAAACCACAGTTTGGCTGGAAAAGTCCGCTCATGGTTCAACCAGCCGATTATTACGGAACTGTAGGATCGGCTTCTTTTACATCAATACATCCATTTCATCCGTTTTTGAGCAACTTTTCAGTCAATAGCGCGGCAACCTATCGGCTGAGTGATAGACTGTTGCTCTCAGGAAGCAGTATTTCTGCCAATTCAATCTTCAACCCGGTTCAAAGTAACCATCCTTCGCAGATGAATTTTCAGGGTGTCAATCTTTACCTCGAATACAAAGTGTCTGACAAATTCAGAATTGGAGGCGGTGTCAGTGTCAACCGGAACCCAACAGGCTATTGATTTGTGCGGAGCGCTTGTATTCACTGCTAGTTTGTGTAATTTCGGTTAACAATCAAAAATCGACCTGATAGCTTCGCGTGCCAGGGAAATAAATCCGTTTATTGTGAAAAAGCGTAGGAAATGGAAAAACAGGGTCGGCACATTCTCCATATGGAAGTAGGCGAGCCCGATTTCGACATGCCGTTATGTGTGAAAGAAGCTGTTGTTGATGCCGTCAGCGGAAATCAGACGCACTATATGCACAGTCTGAGTGATCCGGAACTGCGCGAAGCCATTTCTGAACACTACCGGAACGAATATCAAGCAGATGTTGCTCCAAGCTAAATCCTAGTAACATCGGGCTCTTCGCCGGCTATTTTGATGGCACTTTCTGTTTTGTGCGAGCAGGGCGCGAAGTGATTATTTCCGATCCAGGGAAACGGCTTAAAGTCGGTTGGGACAATGAATACCTAATGAAATTACTTGATTTTAAATGCGTTTGACCTGAAATGTGCGAAAACAGCATTTTTTAGCTATTTTCAGCCCAATATATGCAACTTCCAAATTGAATGAACCGAACAAAGAGATTCCTGTCCATTGCGCTATTTTTAATCTTAAGTTTTCAGGCTTACAGCCAGTATTATTCCACCGGATCCGATCCGGGCAAGTTGAAGTGGCGAGAAATTGAAACTGCGCATTTTCGGATCATTTTCCCGGACGATTACGAGCAACAGGCAAAAAAAATTGCCTGGCGGTTCGAATCGGTTTACCGCCCGGGAGCCGAAAGTTTGGGAGAAAGCCCTCGCAAAATCGCGGTTGTTTTACATACGCATACCGTCAACTCTAACGGAATGCTCGCCTGGTCGCCAAAACGGGTCGAGCTGTATCCAACTCCGCATCAACGTATTTATGCTCAGGATTGGTTAGACCAACTGGCGGTTCACGAGTACAGGCATGTGGTTCAAATGGATAATCTGGAAACCAAAATGCCGTTTTGGTTGAAGGCTTTATTTGGTGAGCAGGCTGCCGCTGCCATTGCAGGTTTGTATTTGCCGTTTTGGTTTCTCGAAGGAGATGCCGTAGTGGCAGAAACAGCGCTGACCGAAACCGGACGAGGGCGAAATCCGTCGTTTTTAATGGAGCACAAAGCGCAGGTATTGAAGGATAGACCATACAGCTACGACAAGGCAACACTAGGAAGTTACCGCGATTATGTACCCAACCGCTACCAATTTGGATGGTACATGGTGGGCGGGATCCGTGAAAAATACGGACAGAAAATTTGGGCCGATGTGTTAGCTGAAATAGCCAGCAAACCCTTGTCGGTAAACCCGTTCAACCGGGTTATGAAACAACAGACCGGAAAAAGCAAAGAAGTGCTTTACACCGATTTATTTGATGACTATCGCCGGACCTGGGCAGCAGACACAGCAGGTCGTTCCGGGAACAAGGCGGAGGAGCTGAGCCTCGATGCCCGAAATTACACCAATTATGTTTATTCATGGTTTTTATTCGACAAATCAGTAGTTGTTTACAAACAAAGCCGCGACGACATTGGACGGATTGTAACGCTTAAAGATGGGAGAGAAGAGCTTCTGTTTACGCCAGGAAGCATACTCGGCGAGAGCTTCTCTGCACGCGGACAAAAACTCATCTGGGCCGAGCGAAGGGCCGATGTACGTTGGGAACATGCCGATAAATCGGTTATCGTCACCTACGATTTGAAAACTCGAAAGAAGCAGGAGTTTCAGTTTTCGAAACAATTATTTGCGCCTGTTATTTCGCCTGCTGGAAAACAAGCGGCAGCAGTGGCTGTAGACGACCAAAATCATTACAGCCTTGTAGTTTTCGATTTACAGGATGGTCGTTTGATAAACGAGTTTCGAACGCCGACCAATGACTACCTGATACCCCCGGCTTGGGATGAACAGCAAGACTATATTTATTTTATAGGACTAGGTACTGATGGTAAATACTTGGGAAAGTTGGATTTGAATAATAGCCGGTTTTCCCGGTTAACGGAACCAACCCGTGTTGATATGCGCAACTTGCGTTACAGTAACGGACAACTGATTTACACGTCGGCTGCAACCGGGGTCGATAATATTTTTGCTTTTGGATTACAATCGCTGCAGAACCGTCAATTAACAGATGCGGCCTTTGGTGCTGATTATGCACAACTTGATGAAGAACATCTTATTTATAGTAATTATACATCTACTGGATTTCAACTTGTACAGTTGGACAGTACGAACTTTGTAAATACTCCATCTCCCCATCGGAAACAAATTTCGAATTCACTGGCGGACAAATTAGCTGAGCAGGAAGCCGAATTGGCTGATTTCGGCATTCCGGATAGCCTTGTTTATCAGTCAAAACCATATCGAAAATTGGCTCATTTCTTTAACTTTCACAGTTGGGCGCCAGCTTATATCAATGTAAACGACTATGAAATAAAGCCGGGGGTATCGGTTTTATCGCAAAACAAATTAGGTACTGCAACTGCCCATTTGGGGTATGATTATGATTGGTCTGAACGATCCGGAAAGTTTAGGGGAAGTATTGAGTATACCGGGTTGTTCCCAATCATCCGGGCTGAAGTGAATTACGGGAAACGAAAATCGAATTATAGGCTCATTGAACAAGCGGGTGATACCGTGCTGGTTCCGTTTTCATGGCACGAGTTGGGCTACGAATTGGGGCTCCGGGTTCCGTTGCGATTTAGTAGTGGAAAGTGGAGCCAACTTGTTCAGCCATCGGCCGAATACAGCTACAAGCAAATCCGCCACAATGCCAGTACCCCGCATCAATTTTACGAAGGCTACTACCAATCCATGTCGTATCGAGTTTACGGGCAAAATATACTTCGTTATTCCGAGCTCGATTTACAACCTAAGTGGGGGCAAACGCTGGAACTGGTTTATAAGAACAGTCCAGGCAGAGGTACCGAAATTGGCGATTTAAAGGCATTGCAATCGTATTTATATTTTCCAGGACTTGTCCGGAACCAGGGCATTCGCATCTATAATGGCTTTCAGAAAAAAGAGACCGACGAGCCTATTTTCTTTTCAGATGTAGTCCGGTTTCCTCGTGGCATACAACGTATTTCGAATACTCAGCTTTACACCTTTTCGGCCGATTATGTCAGCCCGCTGTGTTACCCCGATTGGAGCCTTTCGCGCTTGTTTTACCTGAAGCGAATTCGAGCATCGTTATTTTATGATTTTAGCTCGCTGACGGGTGAAACCTATAATCAGGATGGCTCGGTTTACAGCATTTACGAAAAATATTTAACTTCGATAGGTATTGAATTGACCGGCGATGGAAACTTTTTACGGTTACCCGCGCCTGTATCGCTCGGGTTACGTTCCATGTTTTTGCCCGATTTCAACGAGTTTCGATTTGAAATGTTGCTTTCAGTTGATTTTGGGGCTATTTGAGCGTAGGGTCAACACCGTTAGTTCCGGGTTCATATCAATTCGTCCGGGAAAACCAACACTGCCGGTGCCTTGGTTAACGTACAGAAATTGACCATCTTGCTTGTATAGTCCAGCCCATAACGGTTGAATAAGGTACATCGGGCTAAAGCTGATTCCCCCAATTTTCAACCCAAATTGCCCACCGTGCGTGTGTCCCGATAGGGTTAACGGAATACTGGTTTTCGGAACAACTTCATCTTCCCAATGTGCCGGGTCGTGCGAAAGCAAAATCGTAAAAGCAGGTTCTGGAATATTTGCCATAGCCTTATCCAGTTGGGCATATTGCGGAAAAGGCTTGTGCCCCCAGTTTTCAACCCCTACCAAATAAAGACAGGTATCGTTCAGGCTAACTTTATATGATTCGTTCTGTAATAAAATGAAGCCGGCATTACTCAATTGCTGACCGATAATTCGGTGATTCTCTCTTTTGCTTTCTTCATTTTTCCAGTTTGAATAGTCGCCATAATCGTGATTGCCAAAAATTGCAAATTTACCGTATCGTGCTTTCATCAAGGCCAGTGCATCTTCAAAACCAATCATTTCCTGGTAGTAGTTGTTCACAATGTCGCCCGTAAACAATAATAAATCGGGATTTAATTCATTAATTTTTTCAGCGATTTTCCGAACAAAAGAATCGTTATTGAAGCTTCCGAGATGCAGATCTGATATTTGCACCACCGTTAGTTTATCCAATTGAGCAGGTAAACCGTCTGTAACCAGTTCAATATGGTTCACCTGAAGCTGATTTTTCCCGAATAAAAGGCCGTAGCCAATGCTCAGCAGCATTCCAAAGCTGATAATAACCCCTGCAAGACTAACCAATTTTGCGTAATACTTATCGTGAAATAGCCGTAACAGCAACCCGGCAAGCGAAAAAATAGCCATTAATGCCTTAGGAAACAGGTTTAAAACCGAAATGGAAATTACGAAATAGAAATAATCATAGTCTGCTGTCTCCCTGATTTTCGCCGGATTCAGAAATGCAGAAAGCCAAATAGAAATAACCGAGACAGAAATAGCCCAGTAAATAATGGTTACAAACCTTCGTGCCCGTCTTCCCGAAGCCAATTGAATAATTCCCAGGTAGGCGATAAGCTCGATAAACAATATAACGATGAAAAAAATAATTATACCAGAAGCTGAAAGTCCTCTCATAAACTAAAGTTGATAGTACGTACCCAAATTTAGTATTCCTTGCCTTAAAAATCATAGAAGTACTAAAACTTATACTGATTTTGCCAGGTTGTTAAAAAGTTCCAATTGCTAAAAACACACATAAGTCACACATACATATCGATTTATGAATGAAATAATGCATTTTTAACTCATTGAGAATTGCTTAAAATAAAATAGCCGATAAAGAATAGGGGAAAAGCACTAGGAATTGAGCCCAAAGCAGCAAAACGGGGTTCCCAGAAATTCAGGTCATAGTCTGTACTCTGGAAACCCTTTTTCGCTGTTTGGCTACGCCATATTTTTTTTTTGACCGAAGCCGGAGAGCGTAAAATTGTTCAGTCAGTACTTCAACACAAACGGCTTCGAAGGGAATAGTAAATTGAAAGACACCTTGCATAAATGTAAATTGACATTTTTAAATACAAAAATTGATAATTGTTTTAGGCATCATTCATATTTATTGCCAACTAATTTACAAATTAATTTTGCAGAACAATACTAATTGGAGTGATTGAGTAGGGGATAGTTTATTTCTGTAAACCTCACTATGCATGGTAAAAATGTTTTCAAATTTTACAATTATATTACACATTATAAGGAAATTATATATTTTAAATAAAGTGTTTTTCTTGATTATTCTTCAAATATATACAAGATGCTTCCAGAATACATATTTATATTGAATTACATTGTTTGTTATGAGTATATTATGGTAGTTATTGCAAGTATAATACTGATTATTATTTACATTGCTTAAGGATATTTTTATTCATTGCTTTAATCAACATTCACAAAAGTACACTACAGAAATTTACAAATAGTTTTTGAATTTGATTTATAAATGTGCATTTTTGAATTCTCGCAAATTAACAATTATGAATGATAGGATTAAGCAGTTTATGGACTACAAAGGCATCAGTTCTTCAGAACTGGCCGATTCAATTGATGTTCAACGCTCCAACATAACGCATGTACTCCAGGGCCGTAATAAGCCCGGCTTTCTCTTTATCAGTAAGCTTTTAGAAACTTATCCCGAAGTTGATGCAAAATGGCTGATTACAGGTCAAGGCGATATGTTGGGAGCGACTACTTCGGCTCCACCTCCCAAAAACGATCTATTTTCGGCTGCAGCAGCCCCCATTGCGGAAATGAATAAATCCAACGAAGCCCCGGAAATAACGACTACTGAGCCCCCTAAAACCGAAGTTATTAACAGAATGCCGCTGGAAACCCAATTGAAAGGAGGGATTATATCAACTACAGATAAGGAAATTGAGCGGATTGTGGTTTTCTATACCGACCAAACTTTTAAGCAGTACTTACCGGCTAAGTGATTTTTATCCTATATTTGCGGACAAATTGAACTTGGAATGAGAAAAACTGTCCAAGAGCTTTTGCTCGTTGAGAATACACAATTAAATCATGACAACTTTCGCCTGGTTCTTCAGGCCGACGCGGAACTTCCTCCAATTAATCCGGGGCAGTTTGTAAACGTTGAAATTAAAAAAGCGACCGAAATATTCTTACGCAGACCTTTTTCCGTGCTGGATGTTGATGCCGATAAAAAACGTTTTTCGCTTCTGGTTAAAATATTAGGGCGTGGTTCAAAGGTATTGACGGGTTATCAACCGGGAGAAAAGGTTAGTGTTATTTACCCGTTGGGGAACGGCTTTAGTATGCCCGAAAAAGATGATAACGTATTACTGATAGGTGGTGGTAGTGGTGTTGCGCCTATGCTTTTCCTTTCAAAAGTATGCGGTTTAAAGCCAGAACAGGTGCACATCCTGCTTGGGGCCCGAAGTAAAGCAGACCATGTTGATATTAGCGCTTATGCAGCTAATGGTAACTTTTACTTTACAACCGAAGATGGCAGCCTTGGCGAAAAGGGATTTGTGACAAATCATGCTATTTACAAAAGTAAACTCACTGATTTTAATAAGATTTACACCTGCGGACCTAATCCAATGATGAAGGCCATTGCGAAAGATGCAGCTGTTGCCGGCGTGTTTTGCGAAGCCTCGCTCGAAAATATGATGGCCTGTGGTTTTGGCGTATGTCTGTGTTGCGTTGAAAAAACAGCGTCGGGACATAAATGTGTATGTACCGACGGACCGGTATTCAATATTAAAGATTTGACATGGCAGATTTAGGCGTAAAAATAAAAGACCTCTACTTTAAAAACCCAGTGATGACAGCTTCGGGAACCTGTGGGTTTGGCCAGGAAATTGCCGATTTCGTTGATTTATCGAAACTTGGGGCAGTGGTTATGAAGGGGACGACCCTTAAACACCGCGAAGGAAACAACTATCCGAGGATGGCCGAAACCCCAAGTGGTATGCTGAATGCTGTGGGGTTGCAAAATAAAGGAGTGGACAATTTCGTTAAGAATATCTATCCAACCATTAAAGATATTGATTCGAACTTTATTGTTAATGTAAACGGTTCAACCATTGAAGAATACGTTGAATTAACCGAACGAATCAATGAACTGGATAAAATTCCGGCAATTGAGTTAAACATCAGTTGCCCGAACGTAAAAGAGGGAGGAATGGCATTCGGTGTAAGTTGCGCTTCAGCCGAGGCAGTGGTTAAAGCTGTTCGTGCAGTTTATTCCAAACCATTGATTGTGAAACTATCGCCTAATGTGACCAACATTGCCGAAATTGCGAAAGCAGTGGAAGGTCAGGGAGCCGATGCCGTATCGCTGGTGAACACCTTTTTGGGAATGGCCATTGATGCCGAAAAACGCAGACCAGTGTTGTCAACTATTACCGGAGGGTTATCAGGTCCAGCCATTAAGCCCATTGCGTTACGGATGGTCTGGCAAGTTTCGCAGGCAGTAAACGTGCCGGTAGTTGGAATGGGAGGGATAATGAATGCTACCGATGCCATCGAGTTTATATTGGCAGGAGCAACCGCAGTTCAGATTGGAACTGCCATTTTTATCGACCCAACTATTCCTCTTCAAATTGTTGACGGAATTAATGAATATTTAGATCGTCATTCAATAAAATCGGTTACCGGGTTAATCGGTGTCCTGGAAGTTTAACTTGAATTAAATGTTGCTTTGTGAAGTATTTCAAATACTTATTTCTGGCGTCTATTTTGGTATTTAGTTTTAGTTCGAAAAGCTACAATACCACAAAACAACCTGCACCCAATTATAAGTTGGAAGTGATTGGATTGAATAGCCGTATAACCAACAAGTTATCCGATTTTGCAAATTCGCTGTACATCCAAAAGCAGATTAATCACTTTCGAAAACAGTGGGGGCTGCACGGAGTTTCGGTTGCTGTTGTAAAGGACGAGAAACTAGTTTATGCCCAAGGCTTTGGACAAGCCGATTCCATTGGAAGTGAAGTAGAGGCAGGCAGCCTGTTCCGGGTTGCCAGCGTGTCAAAACTACTTACAGCAATCGGCGTTATGCGTTTAGTCGATGATAATAAGCTGAAGTTGGATGATACCGTATTTGGCCCCGAAGGAATTATAAAGGACTCCGTATTTAATGAAGTCGCAGATAAACGCCTTTACCAGGTAACAGTCCGTCATTTGCTGGCCCATGCCGGTGGGTGGACACAACGGGCTGGAGATCCGGCTTTCAATTCAATTCTGATAGCCGAAAAAGTTGGCGATCCGCTTCCGGCAACCATTCAGTCGTATTTTAAATTTGTAGCTACCCGCCGCCTCTCGTTCACCCCCGGAAGCCAGAGCGTGTATTCGAATATGGGGTACATGTTTCTGGGCGAAGTGATAGCCGCTGCATCTGGAAAAAGTTACGAATCGTATATCCGCGAAGATGTATTGGAACCTATCGGCATTCTGGATATGCATATTGGAAACAGCTACCAAACAGCCCGGTTAGAGAACGAAGTATGCTACTTCCAATCGGCAAATGTCCCACCAATTCCAGCATTTAATGGTTCCGGAAACCTGGTTGACAAAACCAACGGCGGAAACCCGATTGAGTTGTTAAGTGCGGCAGGAGGCTGGATATGTTCGGCTGTTGAACTAGCCCGGTTGATTTCGTATATTGACGGAAAACCGGAAGTAAAAGACATTTTGAGTGAAAACTCGATTGCAGAAATGACAAATAGCACCTATGCTCGTGGACCGTTGGGATGGAAAACTGCACTGGACAACGGCAATTGGATTCGTACCGGAAATATGGCCGGAACTTCGGCAATGATTAAAAGACAAGCGGATGGACTAACCTGGGTGTTCCTGTCGAACACCAGTAGCTGGAAAGGCGCATCGCTCGCAAACGACATTAGTGGCCTGATGGCGCGTATTTGTTTAACGATAAAAGAGTGGCCACAGCACGACCTGTTTACAACAGATCAGTTATCTGCCGGGTTCTCAGCCATTCCAAATTAAAGTTGTTTAATCTTTTTTAACAACCGGAACATGTCATCTCGCATTTTTATTTCTACTTTAGGTGCGAGTAAATGAGGAATTGAAGTATGAAAGGACTGTTTAGCTTGTTTGTATTTATTGTTATAAGCGCTATTGCGGCCAATGCTCAACAGAGTTACATTTTCGAAAGTAGCCCAATTTCATACCCTCAAATCAAAGATTGCCCACAAAATGATTTATTAAGCCTCGAACTCAGCATCAAACTCGAGCAATTCAATCAACTTTATTCTAAAAAAGTCAGCACTGGGGCTCCCGATTTTCAAACTTCCATCGAAATCATCAAACCAGATTTATATTATTCGGTTCAGAAGCTATCAAAATATTTCAGTAAATGTCTGAAAAAGGGTACCCTTCAAAAAGATCAGGCTGAAAACGAATTTCGGACCATTCTCGAAAAATGTCTTCAAATTGCCCAGCGCGATACTTCGCCAATCGAAGCCGAGCTTCGCACTACCAGCAATCCGGCAGAAATTGTATGTATTTTCGATAAAATTGTGATAAAAAACTAGGCTTTAGTTTCAATTTTGCTCCATACTGCCGGCAACCTCTTTTCCTTCTTAAAAATCCAGTTAAAACGGGCTTTGTAAAAGTACCCGAAAGTCTTTTTTTTGCTTGAACAAAAGCAATCGCCAGGTGTTTTAAGTGGTGAAAATTTCAGATAAAATAATGTGTTAAATAAATAAATTGGAAAATGTCCGAGTTTAAGATTCAAATGCCCAAAATGGGCGAAAGCGTTCAGGAGGCAACCATAACAAAGTGGTTTGTAAAAGAAGGCGATAAAGTTGAAGAAGACGACATGCTCTTCGAAATTGCCACCGAAAAGGTTGATTCCGAAATTCCTTCACCGGTTGAAGGAGTGATAAAAAAAATTCTGTTCGAAGTTGATTCGGTAGTACCGGTAGGCGAGATTGTTGCCATCATCAAAACCGACAAAGATGGTGATGACAGCTCCGATAGTCGGAGCGAAGAAAAAGCCGAAACATCGCCTATAGCTGCGAAGGCCGCGTCAAATACAGCGGTTTCTGCTCCGGCTGATTTGACAGAATCAACTCGTTTCTATTCACCCCTTGTTCGCTCAATAGCTAAAGAAGAAAATATTTCGGTTGCCGAGTTGGAGGCTATCGAGGGAAGTGGCTTAAGTGGCCGTGTTCAAAAACAGGATGTGCTTGAGTACCTGGCCGGTAAAGGCGCCCAAAAAACCGTTTCGGCTCCAAAGGCAGAAGCACCGGTTTCGGCACCTTCGGCCCAGAAACCCGCAGCGCCTAAAATGAATATTACCGTGGGAGCAGATGATAAAGTAGTTGAAATGGACCGTATTCGCAAAATTATTGCAGAGCGTATGGTCCAATCGGTACAAACAGCACCTCACGTGACTTCGGTTGTCGAAATTGATGTGACCAATGTGGTGCTATGGCGTAATAAAGTAAAAGACGAATTCCAAACAAAATACGGGCAGAAGCTGACTTTTATGCCGGTATTTATTGAAGCTGCTGCTACGGCGCTACGCGAATTCCCGATGCTGAATGCATCGGTTGATGGAGATAAGATTATACTTCGCGGTAAAGTAAACATTGGTGTAGCAGTTGCAAAGCCCGATGGTAACCTGATTGTTCCTGTTATCCGCGATGCAGATCAAAAAAACATGGTTGGTTTAACTTCTTCTATGAATGATCTCGCCAATCGGGCGCGCATCAATAAGTTAACACCTGATGAGATTTCAGGAGGTACCTTCAGCATTAGCAATTTTGGCACCTTCCGGAACGATATTGGTACGCCAATCATTAACCAGCCCGAGGTGGCAATTTTAGCAACCGGCAGCATCACAAAAAAACCGGCAGTATTGGAAACTCCGGCGGGTGATGTCATTGCGATCCGTCACAAAATGTTTCTGTCCGTATCCTACGATCACCGGATTATTGATGGTGCGTTGGGAGGTGCGTTCCTTCGCCGGATTGCCGATTTGCTCGAAGAATTTGATGTAAACAGAAAAATTTGATTCCAATGACAAGTATCTATCCAAAATTATACACGATTAAGAATGTTGAAAAGGAAACACTTCGCCAATGGCTGACAACACTTGTTGTAGGCCGGAAGTTGGACGAGCGTGCCCCGAATTACCTTAAACAGGCAATCGGTTGGTCGTATCATGCACCTTACGCTGGGCATGATGGTATCCAGTTTGCCATCGGTCAGGTTTTCGATCGGGCAACCGACCACTTGTTTCCTTATTATCGCGACATGATGACCTGTTTTTCAGCTGGTTTAACAGCAGAAGAAATCATTCTGAATGGTATTTCAAAAGGAACAGATGTTGCCGGTGGAGGCCGCCATATGTCGAACCATTTTGCCAAACCGGAATGGAACATCCACAATGTATCAAGCTGTACCGGAAACCACGATTTACATGCAGTAGGAGTGGGCCGGGCCATGAAGTACTACAAACACAAGGGTGTTTCAATTACCTCACACGGTGAATCGTCAACATCAGAAGGTTATGTTTATGAAGCCATTAACGGTGCATCACGGGAGAAGTTGCCGGTAATTTTCGTCCTTCAGGACAATGGCTACGGGATTTCGGTTCCCAAACACATGCAAACGGCTAACCGCAAGGCGGCAAACAATTTTTCGGGCTTCAAAAACCTACGCATCATTCATTGTAATGGTAAAGACGTTTTTGACTCGATGAATGCCATGACAGAGGCCAAAAAACATGTTCTGGAGGTTGGTGAGCCGGTAATTGTTCAGGCAAACTGTGTGCGCATGGAATCTCATTCAAATTCCGATCGGCACGAGCTTTATAGAAGTGAAAATGAACGGAATTATGCCCGTGTCTATGATCCGCTGGCCAAATTTATCCGAATGCTTGTCCGCTACAACCGTTTTACGCAGGATGAAATAAAAGCAATTGAAGAAGAGGCTGTTGCTATTGTAAAAGATGCGCACAAGAAAGCGATGAAAGCACCGGATCCGGATCCGTCTACGATTTTCGATTTTGTGATGCCCGAACCCTATAAAGCCGACAAATACCCGGACGGAACACATAATGACGAGGGTGAGAAAATTAAACTGGTGGATGCCATCAACAAAACCCTGAAAGAAGAGTTTCGTGCCAATCCGGATACCTTTATTTGGGGGCAGGATGTTGCTAATAAAGACAAAGGCGGCGCATTTAACGTAACCAAGGGAATGCAGCAGGAATTTGGCGAAGATCGCGTATTTAGCGCTCCAATTGCCGAAGATTTTATTGTTGGTACAGCCAACGGGATGAGCCGTTTCGATAAAAAAATTCGTTTGGTAATTGAGGGTGCTGAATTTGCCGATTACTTTTGGCCGGCCATGGAACAATACGTTGATTCCAGTCATGATTACTGGCGCTCGAACGGGCAATTTGTTCCCAACATGACTATCAGGCTGGCTTCGGGCGGCTATATTGGCGGTGGTTTGTACCATTCACAAAATATCGAAGGGGCGTTGGCAACCATTCCGGGTGTACGCATAGTTTATCCGTGTTTTGCCGACGACGCAGCCGGTTTATTGCGCACAGCTATGCGCTCGCCGGGTATGACGGTCATTATGGAACCTAAAGCGCTGTATAACGCGCCTCAGGCAGCCGCGTCAATTCCAGACGATTTTGAGGTTCCATTCGGAAAAGCCCGCATTCGCCGCCCTGGAAAAGACCTTACGCTAATTACTTATGGCAACACGCTTATTCACAGTCTGGAGGCAGCTGATAAACTTGCATCAGACGGAATTGATGTTGAAGTGATCGATTTACGCTCATTAATTCCGCTGGACAAAGAAGCTATTCTCCAATCGGTCAAAAAAACCAGCAAAGTGTTGGTTGTGCATGAGGATAAGGTTTTTGCCGGTTTTGGTTCCGAAGTAGCTTCGCTGATTATGGAAGAAGCTTTCGAATACCTGGATGCACCGGTGAAGCGGGTTGGATCACCTTATACCCCGGTCGGATTCAATCGTATCCTGGAAAAGGCTATTCTTCCTAATACCGATAAAATTGTGGCAGCAGCTAAAGAATTAATCGCATACTAAATTGAAAATCATGAGTAAAACAGCTATATTTTACAGTTTTCACACAAATAAAACGTCTAAAGTAAGCGAGAAGATTATTGAGGCTTTCGGCAAAGAAAATCTCGATATCATTAATGCCGAAGAAGTTACCGAAGAAAATTTTCTGAAGTACACAAATTACATTGTTGGAGTTGCCACTTGGTGGGATGGCGAATTGCCAAACTATTGGGATGAGTTTGTACCTGCTATTGATGATATGAACCTGAAAGGCAAGAAGTTTGCTATTTACGGCTTAGGCGATCAAAAAACCTATACCGAGAATTTCAACGATGGCGTAGGTATTTTTGCCGAGCTGATTGAGTCCCGCGGTGGCCAACTCGTTGGCTTTACCTCGCGTGAAGGGTACAACTACGAAGGTAGCCGTGCTGAACGTGGCAACCAGTTTTGTGGGCTCTGTATCGACCAAGAGAATCAACCCCGCTTAACCAAAGATCGTGTTGAAAAGTGGGTTGAAGCCCTGAAAAAAGATTTTAAATAGCAAAAATTAACGTTTATTCTAAAGGGCACGGCATTTATACCGTGCCCTTTTTGCTATCTTTCCTTTGTTGAATACGTGTAAAAGCGGACTTTACAAAACAGAATCAACAAATTTTAATATGAAGAAAAAGAAGACGATAGCCTTGGTGGCACACGACAATCGGAAAAAAGATCTAGTAGAATGGATAAAATACAATTGGGAAGAATTGCTACCTCACAGTTTGGTATGCACCGGAACCACCGGTAGCCTGGTAACCGGAACTATTGAAGAACTGTGCCGACAGTACGACAAAATTCCTCCCGAAATAAGCCTGTTTAAATCGGGTCCGTTAGGTGGCGACCAGCAATTGGGAGCGATGATTTGTGAAGGAGATGTAGATATGTTAATTTTCTTCTGGGATCCCATGCAGCCACAGCCGCATGATGTTGATGTAAAAGCTTTATTGCGAATAGCTACGCTGTATAATATTCCTACGGCGCCTAACCGCTCAACTGCCGATTTTATGATTTCTTCAGAACTGTTTCACGACGAATACACCCCAATAGTAAACGATTACGGCGCTTATATCAAGCGTGATTTGGGGCTATAAAATCAGCAAAACTACAATTTACATTTGTAATATATTTATTTTTAAGTCGATACATAAAATTAACTGTTGACTGTAATTTATTGATAATCAATCAATTGCATTATAATTTAGTAATTTACATTTATAAACAAGTCGATTTATTTCTAATCTTGCAGACCGAAATAGAAATTAGGTTCCGCTTCGGATGCCCAGTTGTATTTTCGGTTTAACAGCTTTGGTTACGATTTCAGAAATTGAATTTGTACTAAACATTTTAGAGTCCGCTATCGAATGAATTGGAGAGAATACCTATGCCAAAATTGGAAGTTAGTATATGAACATAATTAACTCAAATTCTTTGAGCTAAAATAGAAAGAGCGGATGCTTGTCTGCAAATAAGCGAAATTCCGATTTGCGAGTAAAAATTTGGTGTTCTTCAATTCGCAGTTCGTCCGATGAAAAACCTTTGGCTGATTTTTAATATGAGCCAGTCTCGATTTGAATAGTGTGTAACCGTTGTGCATACGTGTTGTTAGAGTTGTTGAATTTAGAAGTTAAGAGCAGCAGCTTGAGTATTTTACTGCTTTTAAACTAAATGCTACAAATTCTGAGTTCAAAAAATATCTACCCATTTGTCCTATAGTTGATATTATGTTATTTTTATATATTCAAAAAAAGAGGGAACAAATCCCTCTTTTAATTATTTCAGATCTTCAAGTTTCTTATTGACCTCGTCAAACTTGTCCATCATTTTTAAACGATAGTATAATTGTTTTAACGATTCGAGCGAATAAGTATCTTCCGGATTTACTTCAGAAGCTTTTTCCATATAAGGAATTGCTTTCTTGAATTCTTCATCAGCCTTGTTTTTTTCAGCTTCGTATTTATCTGCCTGGTTAGTTGGCACAGCATTCGCTATATCCAATTGTTTTACACCTTTGTTGTAATAAATAGCACCCAAGTTATAATACGCATCAAAATAGTCATCTTTCAATTCCAATGCTCTTTCGTAAGCTCCAATGGCTTTGTCTGTATCTCCCAATTTATCATTCAGCGCACCTTTGGCAAAATAGAACGATGGGTTTTCTGGGTCTTGTTTAATCGCTAAATCCAGATACTCCATGGCTTCCGCTGTCTTGTTGGCAGTCATATAAATGTTAATCATCTGAACCAAAATCTGACTGCTTTCCGGGTATTTTTCAAACCCGTCCTGCAATGCTACCAACGAGTTAGCCGTGTCTTTCAGTGCAGTATAACTGGCAGCAATTAACTCGTAGGTTCGCGAACCGTTATAATTATGTTTTGCAGCTTCTTTGTAATACTCAATCGCTTTATCGTATTTCTCTGCATTGTATGCTGCCAAACCGGCGTTGAAAATAATAACCGTATCAACTGTAGCCGGCGTTTCCTGCATGGCTGCCATTTTCTGAATATCAAGAATGTTCTCGAACGATGTTAATGCTTCGGCATAGTTATTTTCATTAAATGCTTTTACAGCTTGATCGGTAAAGTCGTTCACCAGTAAGGTCAGGTTAATTTTCAAGCTGTTTTTATTTGCCCCTTTGTCATCAAGCTCTTCTGCCTTTTTGAACGATTCCAATGCGATATCAAGCGGATGATCTGCCAATTTTTTGAAGTTGGCATCTTTCGACTGATAAATTGCACGGTAGATTTCGCCACGAACCTCCCAGGTTTTTGGCCATGGAATTGATTTCTCAGCTTTCGGGTTGTTGGTATCAACAGCCTCATTAATAGCCTCTAATGCTTTGTCAAGCTTTTGACTATCTTTTAAGGTTTGAGCAGTTGTCACTTTTGCTTTCTGGGCAGTTGCCCCGGCTGCAACCGAAACCAATATTGCTACAGATAGAAATACTTTCTTCATTACAGTTAATTTAGATATTTTTTTCAGTACAAATTTAATTTTTTTAATTGTCTCTTTCCATTTGATTACAAACGATTATTGTTCGCTTTCATTTGAAATTTCAGTGTCATCAACCGAATCATTTTCGGTTCCGGATTCCATTTCACTTTCGTCTGTTTCAATACGGGCAATTGATGCTATTGCATTGTCTCCCCGCAGGTTAATTAACCGGACCCCTTGAGTGGCACGCCCCATCACCCGAATTTCGGAAATGGGCAAACGAATGGTGATGCCATTGGTTGTTATAATCATCAGGTCGTTGTTATCGGCCAC
The DNA here is from genome assembly GCA_047972415.1 of Mangrovibacterium sp. GTDB lineage: Bacteria > Bacteroidota > Bacteroidia > Bacteroidales > Prolixibacteraceae > Mangrovibacterium. The sequence continues at coordinate 6,683 of JBKEAN010000073.1, read as the reverse complement.
GCTTTTTATTGCTATCAGGTTGCCGGTTTTTTCGGTGATACTGATGGTTTTTACACCCTTACCTCCTCGGTTAGTTATACGGTAGTCGTCAATACTTGAGCGCTTGCCATAACCTTTTTCCGAAACAACCAACACGTCTTCCGACTGGTTCTCAACAGTAATCATGCCAATTACGCTGTCGTTTTCATCTTGCAGGGTAATGCCCCGTACACCGGAAGCTGTCCGTCCGATAGCCCGTACAATTTCTTCGGGGAAACGAATTGCTTTTCCCGATTTTACAGCAATCAGTATTTCGTGTTTACCGTTGGTTAAACGGGCTTCGAGCAACTGGTCGCCATCACGTACCGTAATCGCATTAATCCCGTTTTGACGCGGACGAGAATACGCTTCGAGCGATGTTTTCTTTATAATACCGTTACGTGTACAAAGAATAATGAAATTATTATTGATGTACTCTTCGTCGTCTAATCTATTTACATTGATGTATGCCAACACTTTATCGTCGCCTTCGATATTCAGTAGGTTTTGGATGGCTCGCCCTTTCGACGCTTTTGTACCTTCCGGGATTTCATACACTTTCAGCCAAAAACACTTCCCTTTTTCGGTAAACAGCAGCAGGGTATTGTGCATACTTGCTATAAACAAATGTTCCAGGAAGTCTTCGTCTCGGGTAGTACTTCCTTTTGAACCAACGCCTCCCCTTCCCTGGGTTTTAAACTCGGTTAACGGTGTGCGTTTTATGTAACCCATGTGCGAAATGGTAATTACCATTTCCTCATCGGCATAAAAATCTTCGGGATTAAATTCTTCGGCATTCGGAATGATTTCGGTTTTGCGTCCGTCGCCGTATTGATTTTTAACAGCAATCAATTCATCTTTAATAATTTGCATGCGTAATTCCTCGTTTGCCAGAATTTCCTTGCAACGCTCGATGAATTTCATGATGTCCGCGTATTCCTGGTGTAATTTGTCTTGTTCCAGTCCTGTTAATTGGCGCAAACGCATCTCAACAATGGCCCGGGCCTGAATATCAGATAGATTGAAGCGAACAATCAAACTTTCGCGGGCTTCGTCGGGTGTTTTTGAACCCCGGATGATAGCAATTACTTCGTCAATATTGTCCGAAGCAATAATTAATCCCTCCAGAATGTGGGCCCGTTTTTCTGCTTGTTCCAGTTCGTATTGTGTCCTTCGTACAACCACATCGTGACGGTGATCGACAAAATAGCGGATCAAGTCTTTAAGGTTGAGCAAACGCGGACGCCCTTTTACCAGGGCAATGTTATTTACACTAAACGAAGTTTGAAGTTGGGTGTATTTATACAACTTGTTCAGAACGACATTTGATATTTCGTCCTTTTTAACATCAATAACGATACGCATTCCTTCGCGATCCGATTCGTCGTTGACATTCGAAATCCCTTCAATTTTTTTGTCGTTTACCAATTCGGCAATCTTCATAATCAACTCGGCTTTGTTGACCATGTAGGGGATTTCGGTCACAATAATTCGTTCGCGGTTATTGCCGTGGGTTTCAATATGAGCTTTACCGCGTATTACAATGCGGCCCCGGCCGGTTTCGTACGATTCTTCGACTCCCCGGTAGCCGTAAATAATCCCACCGGTTGGAAAATCGGGTGCTTTTATAATCGGGATGAGCTCCGAAATTTCAATTTCCTTATTGTCAATATACGCCGTAATTGCATCAATGGTATCCGACAAATTGTGCGGGGGCATGTTTGTGGCCATTCCCACGGCAATACCCGAAGCCCCGTTAACCAGCAAGTTTGGTATGCGGGTTGGCATCACAGTCGGTTCACTCAGCGATTCGTCGAAGTTGGGTTGAAAATCGACCGTATTTTTATCGAGATCTGCCAAAATTTCTTCAGCAATTTTAGCCATGCGGGCTTCGGTATAACGCATTGCAGCAGGGCTGTCGCCATCAACCGAGCCATAGTTCCCCTGACCATCGATCAGCGGGTAACGAAGTGACCACTCCTGTGCCATACGAACCATGGTCATATAGACTGAAGAGTCTCCGTGCGGGTGAAACTTACCTAATACTTCACCAACAATCCGGGCAGATTTTTTATACGGACGATTTGACAAAATTCCTAATTCACTCATTCCGAACAGCACACGACGGTGAACTGGCTTTAAACCGTCCCGAACATCGGGCAGAGCTCTGGAAACAATAACCGACATCGAATAGTCGATGTAGGCCGTTTTCATTTGCTCTTCAATATTTATCTTTATAATTCTCTCGCCTTCAGTCATTTAATACTCCTTTTTAGGGTTTTTACTTGTGAAAAAATCGACTTACAAAAATAAAAAAATACTCTTATAACTGTCGAATTCAAACCGTTTTTCCGCACTTCCCCGAAATTAAATTTCAACAGTGCAATGTTTAAAAAATCGCTAACACAGGCAGTTTTACAGTTGGGCAATTGTGTAAATTTAATGACACGAATGCTATATTTACGAAAGTAATGACAAAGAAACTTTTCGGATTAATTTTTGTTACAAAAAAAACCATAACAAATTAACTTGATACATATGGATTCTCAATTCTCTCCAAGAATAAAAGATGTACTTTCCTACAGTCGCGAAGAAGCGATTCGTTTAGGGAACGAACAGATTGGATTGGAGCATATTTTTTTGGGAATTTTAAGAGATGGCGAAGGTATTGCAATTGAGATTTTAACCAATTTGGGTGTTAACTTATCAGAAGTCAAAATAGCGATCGAAAATGAGTTGCGCACCAACAAGGAAATCGATCCGCAAGCATCGGTACAGCTCTTAAAATCAGCCGAAAAAGCGCTAAAACTGGTGTACTTGGAAGCTCGTGCACTGAACAGTCCAACGATTAGTACAGGACATCTTCTACTGGCCATTCTTAAAGATAAAGACAGCCAGATAGCTACGATATTAAACGAATATCACATTAATTATTATATTCTGAAATCGCGTCTCGAAGATTATAAAGAGCCCGAAGCAAAATCGGAATTTGGCGGAGACGATGATGATGATGCCGAGGATCCGTTTTCAAAATCATCGGCACAATCAGGAGCTGCCAAAAAGTCAAATCCCAACAAATCGGAAACTCCCGTTCTTGACAATTTTGGCGTAGATATTACCAAAGCCGCCGAAGAAAACAACCTCGATCCGATTGTGGGACGTGAAAAAGAAATTGAACGTCTGGCACAAATCCTTTCGCGCCGCAAAAAAAACAATCCTATCCTGATAGGCGAACCCGGTGTGGGAAAATCGGCAATTGCTGAAGGACTGGCCCTTCGCATCATTCAGAAAAAAGTGTCGCGCGTATTGTTCGACAAACGAGTGGTGGCATTGGACATTGCCTCCATTGTTGCCGGCACCAAATACCGAGGGCAGTTTGAAGAACGGATGAAAGCCATTTTGAACGAATTGGCCAAAGTGAATAATGTTATTCTGTTTATCGACGAAATACATACGATTGTTGGTGCCGGCGGTGCAACCGGATCGCTGGATGCTGCCAATATGCTTAAACCAGCACTGGCACGGGGCGAAATTCAATGTATTGGCGCAACAACACTGGACGAATACCGTCAACAAATAGAGAAAGACGGAGCTTTGGAACGCCGCTTCCAAAAAGTGATGGTCGAGCCTACTTCGGTTGACGAAACTGTTCAGATTCTGAATAATATTAAAGAACGTTACGAAGATCACCACAATGTAATTTATACACCCGAAGCCATTGACGCCTGTGTAAAACTAACAGCGCGCTACATTCCGGATCGTTTTCTCCCGGATAAAGCCATTGATGCACTGGACGAAGCTGGTTCCCGGGTGCACATCTCGAACATTAATGTTCCGGATCGGATTGTCAAGCTGGAGCAAAAAATTGAAAGTACCCGCGAAGAAAAAATCAAGGCTGTAAAAAGTCAGAATTTTGAACTCGCTGCTGGTTTTCGCGACAAAGAAAAAAACCTGCTCCAGTTGCTCGAACAGGAAAAAGAAACCTGGGAGAAAGAGCTACTCAGTCATCGCGAGTTGGTTACCGAGGACAAAGTAGCCGAAGTAGTTGCCATGATGTCGGGTGTACCGGTTCAACGCATTGCCCAGGCAGAAGGCAAAAAGTTGATGAACATGGGGAATTTGCTCAAAGGAAGTGTTATAGGACAAGATGAAGCGATACAGAAAGTGGTAAAAGCCATTCAACGTAATCGGGCTGGACTGAAAGACCCGAACAAGCCGATTGGTACATTCATTTTTCTGGGGCCAACCGGTGTTGGAAAAACCCAACTGGCCAAAGTTATTGCCAAACACCTGTTTGATAGTACCGAAGCGCTGATTCGGATTGATATGAGCGAGTACATGGAGAAGTTTTCGGTATCGCGCTTGGTTGGGGCTCCTCCAGGATATATTGGATACGAAGAAGGAGGACAGCTGACCGAAAAAGTACGCCGTCGCCCCTACTCTGTAATTTTACTCGACGAAATTGAGAAAGCGCACCCGGATGTGTTTCACCTGATGCTTCAGGTGCTTGACGAAGGACGTTTGACCGATAGTTTGGGAAGAAATATCGATTTTAAAAATACCATCATTATAATGACGTCGAATATTGGTTCGCGCCAGTTGAAGGATTTTGGGCGTGGTGTTGGTTTCAGTACGCCCAAAACGGTGGAAGAAGAATCTGATAATGCCAAATACATTGTCGAAAAGGCTCTGAAACGGGCATTTGCCCCTGAATTTCTGAACCGCGTAGACGATGTTATCATGTTCAATACCCTATCAAAGGAAGATATATTCCAAATTATTGATATTGAACTAAAAGGCCTATACGACCGCGTTGCTGCGCTAAATTACAAATTGAAAATTTCGCGTGCAGCAAAAGAGTTCATCGCCGAAAAAGGGTACGATTCGCAATATGGCGCTCGCCCGTTGAAGCGTGCCATCCAAAAATACCTCGAAGATGAAATGGCCGAAGTAATTATTAAAGCATCGATTATTGAAGGAGACACCGTTTCGGTTGGATTTGACAAAAAGAATGAAAAGATAATTATCCGAATATTAGGAGCTCATCAAAAAGCTGAATAGAAATAGAAAAGCCGGTTTGCAAAAATCGGCTTTTTTATTTCCCCTCACGTTGTCGCAATTTCGTTCAAAACAACAAAGGACTGACTCCATGTAATTCTGTTGCTAAATAAATATGCGTATGTCAATTTGTCTGATTAATTCATTCGTGAATCCGATTTTCCAACATACCGAATAACCATAAGGCTAATATCGTCTGATTGCGTAGCCTCTCCCCTGAATTGTTCTAATTTTTGTAATATTAGTTGGACTGATTGTTTCGCCGTCAGATCTTGTATTTCTTTCACCGCCGAGTTCAATCGATCGTTCCCAAAAAAACTGCCTTCGGTGTTTCTACCATCAGTCACGCCATCGGTATATAAAACCAGGCTGTCGCCAGATTTCAGGGCGATTGTATCGCCTACATACGATTTAGAAGAATACACCCCGATGGGTAATCCGTGTGTTTTATCCAGCGAATTCACTTGTCCGTCAGCAGTCAGGATATACGGGTAGTTGTGTGCTGCATTGCAATAGCTAAATTCTCCGGTTTCGATATCCAAAATACCCAGGAACAAGGTGAGGAAACTTTGACTTGAGTTTTGAACACTCAGCTCGTTATTAACTTGTTCTACAATTTGATGTGCCATGTTATTGCCCGACTTACTTTTAACCATCGTGTGGGCTACTGCCATAAACAACGCAGCAGGAATTCCTTTGCCGGAAACATCGCCTATCGTGACCAGCAAATGAGTAGAATCCAGAAAAAAATAGTCGTACAGGTCGCCACCGATAACTTCGGCGGGATGAAGGGTTGCATACAAATCAATTTTTGGTGTATCCGACTTAAATTCGGCCGGAATAATTGCCATCTGAATTTCTTTGGCCGATTTCAAATCTTTTTCAATTTTTCGCTTATCCCGCTGGCTTTGGTTCACCTCGTTCATGTGCTTGGTGTAGCGCAACTGCAAATCATTCAGCGACGCCGATAAAATTTGAATTTCGTTCTGTTGCCCGCTATTTCTGAATTCTTCGGAACTCATCCGTTTCATGGTTCGGGCAATAAACGATAAAGGCGTAAGCATTTTTCTGAATATCAGAAGAATAATCAGGATAATAAGCATCAATCCGCCTGCCGACATCAGAATAATCTGGCGAAAAAGTGAGTCCAATTCGGCAAACATTTGTTTGGCCGGAATAATGACAATGGCAGTCCAATACGTGTAAGGAATTGGTGAAAAATGAAACCAACTTCGCTGATAGTTCAGCATTTCGGGAAAGGCAAAACCAGAACCAGATTGATGCGAGCGCATCTGCGATTCGTACTCAACGCGCTGTTTGGGAAATATTTGCTCCGAAATTGTAAAAATATTTCGTGTTAACACCCAGTTCGGGTTGGGGTGTGTTAAAAATGTGCCGTATTTATCAACAATAAAGCAAAACCCGCCATTTTCGATATCCAGCTGGGCTATGTTTTTATTAATAAAATCAAGGCTAACTTGTCCAGACAAGTATCCAATTATCTTGTTGTCATTATTTTGGATAATTTTTGTGAAATTTATTACCAACAAACTCGTATCCATTGGGCAGTAAAACGGTTCGGACCATGTGCCCTCGGGGTTATTCTT
>JBKEAN010000072.1:0-13681 GCA_047972415.1 Mangrovibacterium sp. | reverse complement strand
CTTTGTGGTAGAAAAACAAAAAATATGAAAACATTAAAATTGATTTTGATAATGGCACTCCTGGCCCTGAATACCGGAAAGCTGGCAGCACAGGATGTCGCCTACGAAATGACGGTTGCCCGCGATGGCAGCGGCGATTTCAGCTCCATCCAGGCGGCCATTGATGCCACCAAGGCATTTCCCGACAAGCCCATCGTTATTCACATCAAAAAAGGCGTGTATAACGAAAAGCTTCGGGTGTACCCGTGGAATACCCTGCTGACCCTGCGGGGCGAAAGCGCCAACGAAACCATCATCAGCTTTAACGATCATTTCGATAAAATTGATTTGGGCCGCAACAGCACCTTTCATACTTACACCATGAAGGTGGAAGCCAACGATTTTAAAGCCGAAAACCTCACCATCATCAACTCGGCAGGGCCAGTGGGGCAGGCCGTTGCTTTGCATGTTGAGGGCGACCGTTGCCAGTTTATAAACTGCCGCATACTGGGCAACCAGGACACGCTTTACGCGGCCGGCGAAGGCAGCCGCCAGTACTATAAAAACTGCTACGTGGAAGGTACCACCGACTTTATTTTTGGCGATGCAACGGCCGTATTCGATGGCTGCACGCTCGACAATAAAAGCGACTCGTACCTCACTGCCGCCAGCACACCCAAAAACCGGGCTTTTGGCTACGTGTTCATCAACTGCAAAATTACAGCCGACAACGGCGTTACCAAGGCTTACCTGGGCCGACCCTGGCGCAACTATGCCAAGGTGGTGTACATCAATTGCGAGTTGGGTGCCCATATTTTGCCCGAAGGATGGGCAAACTGGAGCGGCACTACCCGCGACCAAACCGCCTATTACGCCGAATATAACAACAAAGGGCCCGGCGCAAAAACCTCGAAACGCGTAGCTTGGTCGCACCAGCTAAGCAAAAAGGAGGCAAAAAAATACACCCTCGCCACCATCTTTGGCGGTTCGGGAACGGGCTGGGTACCCGGCGAGTAGTAAGCAGTGGTCAGTCGCAGTCGCAGTGGTCAGTTCACAGTTGCAGTCGCAGTAATAAAAAATTTACCGTGGTGCACTTTGTGAAGACCTTCGTACCCTCCCGTTAACCGGGACAAGTTTCATGATTAAACCAATTTTAAAATAGACTCATTTATGAAGAACAAATACACATCCGTTTTAGCCGCAGCCGCGCTGGCTGCGCTGCTTGCCTGTCAACCCAAAAGCCCGGCAATAAGCCCGGCACTGTCGCCGCTTGCCGGCATGGCCATCCCCTTCGAGATGCCCGAACTGCAAACCACTTCGTTTAAAACCGATACGTTTAACATTACCGATTTTGGCGCGGTACCCAACAACCATTCGCTGGTTACCGAAGCCATAAATACGGCCATCGTAAAATGTTCCGAAAGTGGCGGCGGCGTGGTGCTCATCCCCGCCGGATTGTGGCTCACGGGCCCCATTTACCTGCAAAACAACGTCAACCTGCATACCGCCAACGGCGCTTTCATTCAGTTTACCTCCGACTTAAACCAGTATAAACTTATTGAATCGTATTTTGAAGGGCTGAGCGAAGTGCGTTGCGAGTCGCCCATTATGGGCCGTAAGCTCGAAAACATTGCCATTACCGGACAAGGTATTTTTGATGGCGACGGCGGCCAGTGGCGCCAGGTGAAGAAAGAAAAACTAACCGAGGGGCAATGGAAAAAGTTGCTGGCATCGGGCGGCGTTGTGGTTGACGGCCGCAAATGGTACCCCTCCGAGGCATCGATGATTGGAAACGAGCAACGCGATAAGCTGCCAACCGAGCGGACCATTGCCAGCATGGAGCCTTTTAAACACTACCTGCGCCCCGTAATGGTAAGCCTGGTCGATTGTAAACGGGTATTGCTCTGTGGGGTCACTTTTCAGAACTCACCCGCCTGGAACGTAAACCCGCTGATGTGCGAGCACCTTATTATGCGCAACCTAAGTATTCGTAACCCCTGGTTTTCGCAAAACGGCGACGGACTCGACCTCGAATCCTGCCGCATAGGGCTAATCGAAAATTGCAGCTTCGATGTAGGCGACGATGCTATTTGCATTAAATCGGGCAAGGACAAAGAAGGCCGCGAGCGGGGCAAACCCACCGAGTTGTTTGTTATACGCGACTGTACCGTCTATCACGGCCACGGCGGTTTTGTGCTGGGCAGCGAAATGAGCGGCGGGGTGCGCAACCTGTATGCCAAAAACCTCACCTTTGTAGGTACCGATTGCGGCTTGCGCTTTAAAAGCAACCGCGGCCGTGGCGGGGTAGTCGAAAATATTTGGATGGAAGACATCCGCATGAGCAATATCCCTACCGATGCCATTCGCTTCAACCTGTTTTATGGCGGCAAATCGCCCGAAGAAGACCCGCAAACCGGCGACATGCTGATTGAGCCCGTTCCGGTGAGCGACGAAACGCCCGCCTTCCGCAACATGTACTTCAAAAATATTTATTGCGACGGCGCCGCACAGGCACTTATGATTCAGGGTATTCCCGAAATGCCGGTCGAAAACCTTCAGTTCGAAAACATGCTGCTAAAAACAGATAAGGGCTTCAGTATGAATTACGCGTCAAACATCAGCTTTAAAAATGTGGAGCTGGATGTGGCCTCGGGAACGGCCGTGCGCATTGCCAATAGCCAGAACATGGATTTTGAAGGCTTTAAATCGACGGGTGGGGAGCAGCTCTTCCGCATTGGCGGTACCAGTACCAAAAACGTGAGCCTAAACATGGCCGGCCGCACCCTCACCGAAGCCGACGTGCAACTGGTAGGCGACCTGAAAAGCGAAGTGGTGTTGAAGTAGGAGAGAGGAGACACCGGGCTTGCCGGACGAAGTTTAAACGCGAAGGCACGAAGGCGCGAAGACTGAATTTCAGAAAAAAACTAAAAACCAAAATACAGAGAGGTACGCTATGTGCCCTCTGTGTTCTCTGTGGTTAAAAGATGCACGTAAAGGCGCCAAGGCGCGAGGTTTAAATTTGAAAGGGAACAAATCTATGTAGCCTCTGTGTTCTCTGTGGTTAAATGAAGCACGTAAAGGCACGAAGGTGCGAAGCTTAAATGACAGACAGAACAAGGACTGGCGATTGACGATTTACAGATTGACAATTGGCGGTTGGAAGAATTTACCGTGGTGCACTTTGTGAAGGCCTTTGTGTACGTTGTGGTTAACATTTAAATATAACTAGCCCCGACTTCCGTCTCACCACCAAAAAGCAAGGTGCCCCTCCCCGCAGAAAGGCACCTTGTTTGGTTTTACGCTTGCTCGGTGTAATTAATCATCCAGCAAATGCCAAACTTGTCCACAAAGCTGCCAAAGTACGCGCCCCAGAACATATCGCCCATCGGCATAGTTACTTGCCCCCCGGCCGATAGGGCTGCAAACAGGCGGTCGGCTTCGGCGCGGCTGGCAGGTACCAGGTTTAGGTTCACGTTGTTCCCCAGCTCCAGTTTCATTCCCATCGAGGCCGGAATATCGCAGCCCATCAGCACAAAACCGCCCATAATGGGCAACGATACGTGCATCACCAGTTTTTTATCGGCATCCGACAGGGGCGGCATCTCTTCCGACGGTGGAACGTCGCCAAAACGGGAAATATCGAGTGCCGCTTCAACCCCGAATACGGTTTTATAAAAGTTGAACGCTTGTTCGGCCTGTCTGCCAAAATTCAGATACACACTTACATTTGCCATAATTTGTTGATTTATTGATTTACGCAAGCTGAAACAGCCAAGCGGCCCCGAAAGTTGATGGCCAAGCGTAAAAAAACGCCTTTCTGGTTTGGTGGGCTTGGCAACCAGCCTTTATTCAGCCAAAGTTACCACCAGATTACAATAAATTGGTACCAGACCGCTGTTATTCGGCGCCTCCGCAAGGCAAAAAGGCACCCATTTGCGACGAAAAGGTGCCTCCGAGAGGCAAAAAGGTACCCATTTACGACGAAAAGGTGCCTCCGCAAGGCAAAAAGGCGCCCATTTATGATGAAAAGGTGCCTCCGAGAGGCAAAAAGGCGCCCATTTGCGACGAAAAGGTGCCTCCGCAAGGCAAAAAGGCACCCATTTATGATGAAAAGGTGCCAACGCGAGGCAAAAAGGCGCCCATTTACGACGAAAAGGTGCCTCCGCAAGGCAAAAAGGCACCCATTTACGACGAAAAGGTGCCAACGCAAGGCAAAAAGGCACCCATTTGCGACGAAAAGGTGCCAACGCAAGGTAAAAAGGCACCCACAAACAATGGAAAGGCCGCAAGCCCTTACGCTTAATCGCCCCACAAAAACAAGTAAACTCTACGGGGTTATAAAACGGAACACCTGTCGGAAAACGGTTGCCTCCGATGCCTCGGACATCGCATGTTGGTCGGAAACACGGTCAAAAAAACAGCAATAAAAAAGTCCTGAACGAACCAGTCAGGACTTTTTTACAGCATGGCATTTGTTACCAGTTGCGGAATTTGCGCAGTTTGTGTACCAGCGCATCATCTTTTCCAAACAAACCTTCCATCAAGTCAATTACCGACGAGGCATCGTCGTAAGCTGCTTTTAAGGCTTCGTTAGCAATTTTTGTTGCATTCATCGCTTCGCTTTGGGCTTTCTGCTGGGCAACCTCGGCGGCGGTAGCAGTTGCCGATTTTTCTTTCAGTGCGGTTACCCGGCTTGTTGGGTCGTAGCCTTTCCCCTGTAAGCGGCTGGTTTCGTCTTCCATGGTTTTTACCACATGCTCTACAAAGTCGCGTTCTTCTTTTGTATTCATTTTTTTTCGTTTTAGTTTGATTAATAAAAAAGAAAACTGCCTGGTTTCGCCTGGTTCGTTTGGACTGTTGGGCTGGTGCTCGCCTCCGGGCTTATTTTACCGACCTGTTCCAAATACCCCTAAAGGTGAGCGAAACCGTGTTGATGCTTTTTCCCGGGTACTTGGCCTGGTAGTAACTGGTTAAATCCTGGGTGTAGTTACATTTCACGCTATTACCGGGAATAGTGGTTTTTACGTAGCTGTAGGCCCGATTGTTATAGGTAAACGAAAAATTTGTCGGGTCCAGGTAATTATCGGTGGTAAACGTGCCGCTTCCTTCGCCCGTAGGTGTTTTTAGGGTATAGGTACCGCCCGTGGTGCTGGTAACCGTGAGGTTTAGCCAGCGGTACAGCAGGCTGTAGTTGGCATCCAGGTCGGTGGTAATTTCGTTTTTCAGGCTTTCGTCTGCCACATCAATGGTATAAGTGGGCAATGTGAGCGAATAAACCGAATAGGTGGTAACAGGCACTTTTGTAATAATGGTTGTATAGTAGAAGGCCTCTTCGTCGGGCTCCAGGTCGCCTTCGCGTACCAGTGCAAAAACGCTAACGCTACTAACCCCGTTCCCGTTGTTTGTAAAGCGGTAGTTGTAATTCCCCCTGTCGGTAAAGCCGAAGAATTTGCTATCGTAGTCAACCGAGTATTCCAGCAGGGGCAGCTCGGTGTCAATGTCCACGTGCAGGTCAAAGCTATCCACCATATCCAGAACAATGGTATCACCGTCGGCCAGGGGTTCATCAACTACATCGCCGTGTGTATAAGTTAGGTTGAAGGTGAATTCCGCTTCGGGTTCGGTGGGTTTGTCCTTGTCTTTGTGGCAGCTTGTGGCCACAAGCAAAATAAGGGTGGCAAAAAGAAGGTGGTTCATTGTTTTCATGGTTTTTTGTTTTTAAGACAATAATGCCCAATTTAAACTTTTGTTTTTAAATTCAGACTATGTTAAGTGTTAATTTCTTAGTTTTTGTTAAATTTTAACAAGTCAGATAATGAATGGCTTATGCTTACTGTATTTTGAATGATTGATGAATTAATCAAGCAATAGTGAGATTTGGTGAGGATTTTTTCAGGGGTGCCCGCTTCGGTTCGCCTGCTACAAAAAAGCAGTTGCTTGGCGTAAAATTGTTGAAACAGCTTTGTAATGATTTTCACTTAAGGCCAACTAATGTTGAATAATTGTACCGCTACCTGTGCTAATTGTGCGTGCTGCCCCCATTAGCGAAATGGATAAATTGTAACTTGCGGTGCTTGAAAACAGACGGAGTTTAACTGAAAATTTTATGATGGAAATAAAACTGCTGCTATTGGCGTTGTGTGCTTCGCTGTTGTTGGCTATAACCGCAACGGCACAAGACGATAACGAAAAAAAAGGCTACGAATTTAAACAATTGAAAGAGCTGGCTTATACGCCGGTAAAAGACCAAAGCCGTTCGGGAACTTGCTGGTCGTTTTCGGGAATTGCTTTTTTGGAAGCCGAAATGATTCGGATGGGAAAGCCCGAAACCGATTTGTCGGAAATGTTTGTGGTATGGCACACCTACCAGCAAAAAGCCGAAAAATATGTGCGTTTGCACGGTAACCTTACCTTTGGCCCGGGCGGCGCTTTTCATGATGTAACCGAAATGATTAAGCAGTATGGTATTGTGCCCGAACCGGTTTACCCGGGATTAAACTACGGCGAAGAAAAGCATGTGCACGGCGAACTGGACAAGATGCTGGGCGAACAGGTAAAAGTAGCAACCGAAAACAGTAATAAAAAACTAAGCACCGCCTGGAAACAAAGCGTGAAAGGAACCCTGAACGCCTACCTGGGCGAATTGCCCGGGCAGTTTGAGTTTGAAGGAAAAACCTACACCCCGCAAAGTTTTGCTTCCGATTACGTTGGGCTGAATATGAACGACTATGTGGAACTGACTTCGTTTACACACCGCCCGTTTTACACCAGCTTTGCGCTCGAAATCCCCGATAACTGGATGTGGGCGCAAATTTATAATGTTCCGATAGAAGAACTGATGGAAGTGATTGACAACTCGATTGAAACCGGCTACACCGTAGCTTGGGGCGCCGATGTGAGCGAACGCGGGTTCAGTACTTCGAGCCAAGGAATTGCCGTAGTGCCGGATGTGGACAAAGAAGACATGACCGATGCCGAGATTGCCAAATGGGAATCTTTATCGGACAAAGAAAAAGACTCGGAACTGTATAAGCTAGACAAGCCTGGTGTTGAGAAAAAAATCGATCAGCAAATGAGGCAGATCGCCTTCGACAATTACGAATCGACCGACGACCACGGAATGCTGATTGTGGGAACGGCCAAAGACCAAACCGGGAACCGCTACTACAAAGTAAAAAACTCGTGGGGCAAGTATAATAAGTACGACGGGCTGTTTTATGCTTCACAACCCTTTGTAGCGTACAAAACCATCAGCATTATGGTGCACCGGGATGCCATACCCAAAGACATTCGAACCAAATTAGGTTTATAGTAACAGGGAGCCATCCGCGGGGATGGCTTTTTTGCACTTATCTGTTTATGTTTTTCCGGTTGCAGAACAGCGGCTTTATTGGTTTTTTATAACTTCGTACCGCCTTTCGGGGGCGTTGCATTAAATAACAGCATGATGAAAGAATTAAGCCTGGTAGTTTGTGTTTATAACGAAGAACAGAATATCCGACCTTTGGCACAGCAGGTTCAGCTCGCGCTGAAAGGGTTCGACTACGAAGTTTTATTTGTCGACGATGGATCGACCGACCGCACCCGCGACGAGGTACGTGCCATTAACGACCCTCATTTTTTGTTGGTGGAGTTGAAGCGGAACTACGGGCAAAGCTCGGCCCTGCAAGCAGGCATTGATGTGGCACAAGGCGAATACGTAGCGCTGATTGACGGCGACCTGCAAAACGACCCGGCCGATATTCCGATGATGCTCGATATGCTGAAACAAGGCGATTGGGACATGGTAGCAGGCGTACGTGCCAACCGTAAGGACGGTGCTTTTTTGCGTAAAATCCCCAGCAAAATTGCCAATTACATCATTCGCGAATCAACCGGGACCCAAATGCGCGACCTCGGCTGCACCCTGAAAGTGTTTACCAGCGAAGCCATCAAAAGCATTCATATTTACGGCGAGCTGCACCGGTTTATACCGGTATTGCTGGCTTTCGAAGGTTCAACCCGCCTTACCCAGGTTGATGTAAACCACCGCGCCCGCGAGTTTGGCCGCTCAAAATATAACCTGGGCCGCACCACCCGCGTATTCAGCGACCTGGTACTGATGTTGTTCCTCCGTAAATACCTTCAGCGTCCCATGCACTTTTTTGGCAAACTGGGTATCATCACCTTTGGCTTGGGAGCCCTCATCAATTTGTATTTATTGATACTGAAACTATTTGGTTACGATATTTGGGGCAAACCCATCCTTATTTTAGGGTTGATTCTGTTGGTAACCGGCATTCAGTTTATCACTACCGGTATTATTGCCGAAATGCTGATGCGCACCTATTTCGAATCGCAAAACAAAAAACCATACCGTATCCGTAAAGTTAGCCAGGTAGGGTAGTTTTTTTGCTTGCCTGGATAAACCCAAGTATTTAACGGATTACTGAGGCTGATCATTTTCCGCATGTTCTTCTTTTACCCCAAAGCTATTTTTTGCCCCGCTAAAGATTGATTTCCACCAGTAATTAAGGGTCGATTTGTTGGGGTCGCGCCGGTAGTAAATTTCGTCGGGTAGCCAGTTTTTAGTTCGAGGGCTGTTTGAACGCAACATCAGGCTATTGGCCAGGAAACTCAGGAAACGGGCTTCTTTTGTGTTGCCGTTTCGATGGGCAAGGATGTTTATTTTCAAGTCTTCGTATAAAAACCGGAGTTTACCGTTTGTCATTACCGAATCGCCCGAAAATTCAAAGTCGAAGCGGTTCAGTTGGCCCGAGCGCACCGAAATTGATGCCCCGTTTTCGGTAATCGGGTTCATCGCGGTTAAGTCGAAAGCGCTAAGTGAGCCTTTGGCTTCGAATTGGTTTACAGCCGATTTCATATCGAAGCGGAACTTCGCTTTCAGGTTGCTGGCTCCCATCAGGTTCGATCGGGCTTCCAGTATCATTTCTGGACGGGCTGAAAGCGCTTGTTTCATATTGGTAAAGGGGTACAAACGAGCGTTCGTCTTTTCGAAACTTACCCGTCCGGGCTCTGGTATTTCCGGCACTTGCTCGCTGTAGATGAAGGTAGAATTGTTCAGCTTTAAACTGTCAAAATAAAATGGCAGCTCAATCTGGTGCACCAGCTGTTGCGGCATTGGCGGGTACCGGTTCAGATTTGCAGGCTTACGTTTATCGCGGTAAATCAGCATGTTTATCTGCTCAATATCGATGGTCTTGCCGCTTAGTTCGTGTTCTGTAAACCAACGATCCAGATCGATATTGGTAAGTTTTACGTTGGCAACATCGCCCGAATAATAATCCTGTTGGTAGTTGATAAGCTCCTGAAAACGGTTTTGATTGAAGCGTGGGTTAATGTGTAGTCCGGTGAGCGATAGGTTGTTGTCTGATGAGTTGAACTCGAAGCGGTCAATCAGGATGTTATACAAATTCTGCTTGTCTTCGTAATGCAGGTTACGCCGCACCAGGTTCGTGGTTTTTGCCCCAAACAGGGTTTTAGAAAGCTGGTAGTCGATGAGGACATCGTTCAGCTGAATATCAACCTGGTCGAGTGTGCGGACTTTGGTTCTTGTGTCAATATTGAACGTCGCATTGTTTACTTCCACTTTACCAGCCACCAACTCGTCCATAATGCTTGCCAAGTCGTCCGGAAGCTTAATGTACAGCGGGTTTCGCTGGCGCTCGGTTTCGCGTTGGCGGAATGAAAAAACCGGATTGTTGATGAGAATCCGACGGGCATGAACCCGGTTTTGGTCGAAAGCCTCGGTGGCGTCCAATTGTTCAAAATCGAGTTGAGGAATACTAACGCCGATGATGGCATGTTTGCGGTCGCCGGTATTTTTTACATTAAGGTTTACCAACGAAAGTTTTTGCTCCTTTGATGAGTAGCGAATCTGTTTCGTGGTTAGTATGAGCGGAATCTCCGTCGGCGTAACACGCACATCAGTCAGTTTCGTTAAAATGCCGGACGACGAAAAACGAGCCGTGTTTGTACTGTCCGTGCGTTTTAGCATCGCTTCGTTCAGTTCGGCCGAAATGCCCGATTCTACAAGCTTTACGTTCTTCCCGGCTTCCTTTTTTAACACCGAAAGCTTTCCGTTTTCGAGGGTAACCCGGCCCAGCGAAAGCGTTTTTAAATCTTCGGGCAGCGGAATGGTCAGGTCTTTCAGGTTAAACTTGCCGTTGCTTTTGTGGTTACGGGTAAGTTGAATATCGGGTTGGAGCAACCGGACACTTTTTACATCAAAACTTTCGCCAAACACCGCCTGCTCCACATCAATTTGAGCCAACTCAATTCGGGGAATAGCAATTTGGATATGCCAGGGAATGTTTTTAAAATCAATATTTTCCGGGTCGGGGTACAGCAGGGCATTTTGAATGAGACCGCTTGATTTATCGGATGTGAAGCTGATTTCGCTGGCTTTCAGAAAGTGAACATTGTCGGACAAACGGAACAGGTGATCGCGGATTTTTAAATCAAAACGCTCGGACAACAAAATCCGGTTCGACAAAATTTCCTGTTCATTAAGTTTAAAATTGCTCAGGTTCAGGCTGAATTTATTGGTCAGATTAATGGTTTTTCCTTTACGGTTGTGGTTCACAAACTGAAATTCGCCATCGGTCAGGGCAATTTCCTGTACCTGAATATCGGTCATGTAGTCGGCTACCAAATCGTAAAATTCGCTCAGGCTCAGAGCTTTTTCTTCCTTATGAGAATGGGCAAAAATTTCGATATAGATTTTTGGATTGCTGATGTTGAAGCTGTTCACATTGAGCTTCTTCCGGAAGAAAGCATGGTGAATATCGGTGTTCCGCATCTGAACCGAGGGAATTTGTATGTTGTAAAGTCCCGAGCGGTTAAGCCGTTTAAGTATTTCTTCGGCATTTTTCTTTTTATCGGGGTAAAGGTGGAGCTTGCTGATGCTGGCCATTTGCTGCGCGCTCGATACTTTTATGTCCTCAATTTGTAACACATGTAGTTGGTCGGCCATGTTCATGGTGTAGTTGCCGAATTCGAGTTCCAGGTTGGAGGCGTAAAACAACTTATCATTTCGCCGGGAACTTACCGAGTCGATGGCAAAATTGGTTAGCGAAAACTGAAAATCGGACTGAATGTGGCTCTTGTCCGATTTGTTGCGAAGGTCGTTAAACTCCACATGGCCATTTTCTATCGAAACCAGCTTCGCGTACACCCCACGTATGTAGTCGCCAATAAAGTGATAAAGAAGGCTTTGTTCTTCCGCTTGTTTGCCTGTAGCATTGTGTTGCTGGTTTAGCGTGAGCTGTGGTTTATAAATAGTGAGCCTGTCCACTGGCATTTCACGTTTATGAAACAAATCCGATAAACTAACCTGTCTCAGAATAACGCTATCGCAACTTGCTGCAACGGTTGCCGGAAGTTTCGATGTTGTTACCTGCGGCACCAGCCTCAGGTTTTGTGCTTTAATCAGGCTGTCGGCATTCGAAATTTCGAGCGCTTCTGCTTCAAAACGGTGTACCCCGTCGTTAAACAACAAGCGGTACGAATCAATATTCAACCTGAACTTGTCGGCGTACAAAACTTTTTCGGGTTTGGTTCCCGAAAGGCTATCTATTTCAAAATTAGTCGCTTCAATTCGAACGTCCTTAAATTCCTGGGCCGTGCCAAAACCAGTTTTTTTCGAATCAAACCGGAGTCGGTTGGCATTCAGTTCCAGGTTTCCGATTCGGATGTAGTTAAAGTCGTTGCGGATAAGGTCGTACAATTCGTACTCTTTCAGTTTTCGGAAACTAATTTGTTCGGCATTAGGCATTGGTTTCAGCCGAATGTCGGCTTGTGTTACTACCACCGAATCAATTCGCACGGAGTCGTTGCCCAAGATGTCGCGCAAATCGTTCGATTTCAGCCGTATTTTGGGAATCTGAATCCAATATTGGCTCGTTGTTTGGCGGGTGCTGTCAATCGGTTCAAGTTTGAAGTTTTTACCGTTGATGCTTTTGTTGGCAATCGAATAGCTCAATTCGTCAACCTGAAGTGAGTGGATGCTGTCGCCCAGAATTCGTTTAAACTTGTTGATGTTTAAATAGATATCGTCAGCTTTGAAAAACTCATTGTGTTGGCTTAAAATTGTTTGGTCGATTTGAAAATTAATAATCCCGATGTCGAGGTTTTTTACCGAGTTGAGGGCAGCAGCTTGCGTACCCAGCCTGAAATGGTCGAGCTGTGCTTGTTCGAACCTGATTTCGCCAATTGTAACCCCCTTCAAACTTCGGTCAAAAAAAGGGTGAAGTTTGCGGAACAGCAGGTTCCTATCTGTGGCATTGCGTTTTTGTCCTTTACTGCTAATAACCTCAAAACTGGGTTTTACTATTTGTAATAGTTTTATTTTAAGTTTTTTGTGAAATAAAAAAGCTAAAACCGAAATTCCGGAAGCTTTTATTTTGGTGGCAGTAAATGAGTAGTGGCTTTCGTTCAATTTGCGTGGGACTAGCCGCACAGAGTCAATGCCGACACTTTGAGTATACAGGTTGGTTTTGATGTTATAAAAGTACAGTGCATAATCGCCATGGCTCGATTCCATGATGTATTGGTTGAGGTGCCGTTCAATATAAGTGGGTATTGCCAGCGCCACCCAAACCAGTAGTCCGCCCAGTGCCAGCAGTAATCCGCCTGCGACTCGCCTGATACTTCGTTTGCGGTTGCGTATTTTTTTCTCTCCCATTCCGGTACTGTTTGCTGGACGAATTGACTTACTAAAAATAGATTTTAATTTTCATAATAGTGAAGGGCAATTAAAAAACTTATTCAAAATTGGTGTCCGTGCCTTGTATGAAAGGGCGTTTCGGCTTATTTTCGGCCAAAATTTGGGCGCGTGCTGAACCCTGTTTGGTTTTTGCTGTTTTGTCCCGTAGCATGTTGAAACAAATTTCAGAGACGATGAAGAAAAGAACACGAACTTTATTACTGGTTTTAGTTGCGGTATTGCTGATGGCCTGTGGCGGTAAAAGCGAAAAAACACAAGTAGCCGGCGCTTCGCCCGAAACATTGGCACAAACGCCCGAACAGGGAGAGCATCCCGGAAAAAAAGTGTACAATAAGTATTGCAAAGCCTGTCACCAGTCGAACGGGGAGGGTGTGCCAGGCGTGTTTCCACCGTTGACACCAAATGGGTATATAGCAGATAAAAAGCAAATTATCGCTATCGTGTTGAATGGAATGTCGGGTAAGGCAGACGTGAACGGTACGAGCTATAATGGCGTAATGGCGGCGCATAGCCACCTGACAAACAAAGAATTGGCCGATGTTATTTCGTACGTTCGCTCCAGCTTTGGCAATAAGCACGATGCAGTGACGCCCGACGAAATTGAAGCCGCCCGTTAACGAAGATTAGTTGCCCTGAAAAACAAAGAGGTGTTTGCGGGTTAAACCGGAAAGCACCTCTTTCGTTTTAAAAGTTTTATCAAATTTATTGGATGGCGAAACGCGCAAATACTTTGTAATTCAGTTTTATTTTCTGAAAATCGATAGCATCTTCTGGAACCGGGGCCATTTCTGCCGACTCATCGCCAATCATGCTGTAGGCCATTGTTTTGCGTACAAAGGGCTGCATGTACGTTTCGCGCTCCTGTATAAATAGCACTTTGCCAGCCTTTTGATCCACTGCACCCAGTAAATAAACGGCTTTTTCTTTGGCATTTTTTACGGCCAAAATTTTCACTTCTTTCTTCAGTTCCTCCAT
>JBKEAN010000007.1:0-15887 GCA_047972415.1 Mangrovibacterium sp. | reverse complement strand
TCATTGGTCTGTGCTGCTTATAACCTCAAACGGTTTTTCAAGATGCAAATGGCATGAAAAAGCCCCAAAGTGGTTTTACTTTAAAACTGAATTGGCAAAAATCAAATTAGGACAAGTATAAGGAGCCATAGTGTTGGATAATACTCGGGAAATAGAATTAGTGCCACAAAAATGGAGATAGCGAATTCTGATTACACTCCCAAAAGGTATGAAAAACTGATAATATTAAAAGCCCGACAGGCTCCTAGAAAAAAAATAAGATTTTTATCAATGCTTAATCATCTCACATTTAGATACATACGGCACAAAGTCTTGTTCTGTTATGAATTCTAAAATTATCAAAATCCTTTATTTGTCTGACGAATTTTGTAAAAATCCAACCGGGCTAAGATGGGTCATATCCTGGTTGAAGAACCGCAGAAAAGCATAGAAATCGCAAGGTTACAATGCCCAACTGCAAAGTGATTATCATTGTAGCCTTGTTTCACCTGGAAATTATTGTTGCTTAAAGCACTTTTTCACCATGTACGTTTAGAAAAAGATAGCTATCGGAGTTTCCGAAAACTCTGGTTAAACCATTTTGTAGAACTGAAAATCAGGATAGAATCCTGCAAAACAAACGGGCATTGATTGGAAGTGCGAATGTTGAACCAAAAACATTTGCCAGGTAAAATACCCTAGGCACCGTAGTTCTGAAAACTTCGTCACCGACCTGCGGTCGGGGTTAATCGCCTACTCCGTTATGTCCGAAAAAGCACTTTTAAAGCCTAGATTAATGAAACAAAGCAAATTACAGCTTAAGCTTAGGTCAAATTCACCTTAGTTACCAATTATCCCAATCTCGTTCAGCCAGGCTTCGCATAGGGCAGGCCAGAGCTTGGTTGAGCCGGGATTGTTTCGCAAGGCAATAGAATGCCCACCCGTTGGGAAAATATGCAGGCACGACGATACGCCGCCTTTCTGCAGAGCTTCAAAATATCGCAGGCTGTTCATCGGGTTTACCACCGGGTCGTTGGCGGCGCAGGTAATAAAAGCCTGCGGTGTTTGCTCAGTCACATTTAACTCGCCCGAAAACAGGATTTCCAGTTTTTCATCAGCTTTTTTTCCAAGTAAGGCATCGTGGCTTCCCTGATGGGCATCTTGTTTCATACTAATGGCACCGGAAACCAAAATCTGAAAATCCGGCTTTACCGAAACCACATCGAGCGAATCGCCAATAGCGGTATAGTCGGTGGTAAAGGTGGCCATGTTGGCTGTTAAACCTCCGCCGGCCGAACAGCCCATAACACCTATTTTATCAGGATTGATGCCCCACTTTCCGGCATTGGCGCGTACCAGTTTCATGGCGCGTTGCCCATCCGTAATTGGCCCGAACGCAGGTTCCTTCAAATCGGGTGAAGTAGGCAGCCGGTACATCACCACAAAAGCATTTACCCCAAAAGTGTTGAACCATTTGGCCAGTTGCAAACCGGCAATGTTATAAGCCATTTTTTGGTAGCCTCCGGGAGGAAAAATCAGCACTGCCGCTCCGGTATTTTCTTCTTTCGATGTGAAAAAACAGTACATGCCTGGCACGTCAATCTGCATTACCCGTTCCCGTTCTTCAATCCGTTCCAGCCTCAGCCCCTTGGAGCTTGGCATCTTCCCATCGGGCCAAAGAGGCAGGTATTGTTGCGAAAAAGCAAAAAACGCGTTGACCAGCAAAACAATGCTCAGCAAGGTTTTTTTTAACCCTTGATAATAGGTTGGCAGAATTTGTTTCATCTTTAGCCCTATTTTTCAAGTTTTGCCTGCTTCACCAAATCAAGGAAATTGGTTCCGAAAAGCACCTGACTGTTGGTGATTTGGGTGAAAACATCGGCCGGAACCAGTTGATAACAATTGTTAATGAGAACCTGCCACGAATCATTGATTTCAACAATTGCTTGATTCGGCATCGGTTTTCCGGAGCGAACATCATTTAAAACGACCTGGCGGCAGTCGGAAAACGAGAGAGAAGGCCCTTCTTCCACCGCAATGTCCACATTCGAAAAATGCAGGTTTTTGCCGGTTTGGGCTATAAAGCCTTGTTTAGCTTTGAGGGCAATGTTGCTGAACGAAATTTCCTCAACCGGCATCTCTTCAATCCCGGTGAGCGCACCTGCTTTTTCGATCCCCTCCCCGGTTACATCGCTGATATGGATGTTCCTGAAAACGGGGGTACGCTCGGTAACTGGCTCCACCTGGGTTCCTTTATCGTAAAACAGGTTGAAAATAAAGCCGGTTTTACGAATGTTACGCATCACGATGTTGCTTACCCGGATGTTTTCGACTACCCCTCCACGCCCGCGGGCCGATTTCAGGCGGATGCCGTTGTCGGTGCCATCAAACACACAGTTGGAGATGGTCACGTTTTTTATGCCACCCGACATTTCGCTGCCAATCACTACGCCGCCGTGCCCGGCCAGCATTACGCAGTTGGTTACGGTAATGTTTTCGCAGGGTTTACCGTAGTCGCGCCCGTACTTGTCGCGCCCCGATTTGATGGTGATGCAGTCGTCGCCAACGCTGATAAAGCAGTCGGAAATACGCACATTGCTGCACGACGACGGGTTTACCCCATCGGTGTTGTAGCCATCGTCGGGGTTCGAAATTGTGATCCCACTTATGCGGACATCGTTGCAACCCACCGGGTTAACGGTCCAAAAGGGCGAATTCCGGATGGTAATCCCTTCAATATTGATGTTCTCACATTCGATAAACTGGATAAACGGTGGCCGAAAAAATTGGTTGCGCCCATAGTTGCTTTCAACCAAATCGGGGTTTTCGGCCACCCATCGTTGCTGGTATTTGTTCGGTTTGGAAACTTTCCCGTTGTCACGCACGTCAATCATCACATCCATAATTGATGTCCACCATACTTTTCCGTTTCCATCAATCGTCCCTTCGCCTTTTATAGCAATATTTTCAACTCCAACGGCATAAATTAAGGGTGAAAAAGTATTCATAAAAATCCCTTCGTAACGCACCCGAACATAAGGCAGGTAGTCATCAAAATCGGGTGAGAATAACACCAATGCGCCGGCTTCCATATCTAGGGTGATATTGCTTTTCAGGTGAATTGGCCCGGTGAGGTAGTTTCCGGCCGGGAAAAAAATGGTCCCGCCTCCATCAGCAGCAGCCTGTTCAATAGCCTGATTAATAATAGAAGTACATTTCTTTACGCCCTGTTTGTCGGCTCCCAGTTCCACCAGATCGTACACTTTGGCATTTGTAACGAAACCGGCCAATAAAAAGGCAATAAGGCAGCTTAATGTTTTCATATTTTGTTTTGTATAAATTGACGTTCTATTAATTCCTATCCGCGTCGGGTTCCCATTCGGAACAGTAGTGGTAGAATTTGTCAAAGGTATAATTTCTGATTTCTTTTGGCGTCAGCTGGTGCGACCAGACCACCCGCCCCGATGGGTTTGCACCGGGGCCACGGCTGTTATATTCGGCATAGAAGGTGGTGTTTTCGCGCTCCGGCTTATCCCAGTTGTGCCAGCCTTCGGGTGCAATGTGAGGCCCCATTTCGCAATTGATAAACACGGTACGGGCATACGGGCGCCAGGGACGGCCAAGGTAAACTTTATCGACACCGGGACTGGCCGTGAGCTTGCAATCGCGGAAAACATAACCAAACAAATTGACCTCGGGTGTGCTGGCGGCAGTAATGTAGGAGTTACGGATACTGTGCAGCTCGCAATGATAGAACACGGCTGTGGCTGCACCAAAAATAAAATCGGTGGTTCCCGAAATAAAGCAGTTGCGGTAGTATTGGCGACTTTTTTGCCCTGCGGCGTAAAGCGTGTCCTGGTTGCCCAAAATCCGACAGTTCAGCACCTGAAAATAATCGCCTTCGGCATGTAACGCAACCGCTTGTCCCACTTCGCCTGCCGAATTTTCGATGGTTAGGTTTTCAATCCGGATGTGGTCGCCGGTCACCTTCAGCGTGTAACTGTTAAAGGTTCCTATTCCCGGTTGGCCGGCGTGGTCGCCGTTGGTAATAATTGTTCCCTCGTTGCTTTCGCCCCGCAAGGTAATGTTGCTTTGAAACGAATCAATCAGTACTTTTTCATGATAGATCCCGTTTTTGATAAATACTTCCTTTTGTTCGGATGGAAAGGCACCGCAAGCTGTTACAGCTTCCTGAATGCTGGTGTAATCGCCGCTGCCATCGGGGGCAACCACGAGTGTTTTTTTCGTTTCGGCCAAGGCTCCCTCTGAAATTAGCATTCCGCCAAGCACCACAACCAGTATTTTGTAAATCACGTTCATTTCAACCTGTTTTACGATTTAAATAGCCGAAAAATGATACGTTGCACCAGCTTCAGTTTCAAAATCGAACAAGCCGGTTTCAGTAGTTTGAATAGGCTTCAGTTGTGCTTTTTCGCTAACAAGCGGTTTTTTTATCGCTGCCCGTTTGAATAAGGGGTTCGGGTTGTCCGTTCCTTCCGAAACTGGTTTCAGCCCGGTGTCGCCTTTCAATTCCTTTGCCAATCGTAAACGACAGTTTCCTCCGATGGATGAATGGACGGTTAAGTCAGCCAGTTGGCCGTTTTTCCAGCGCATGTCAATGGTAAAACCGCCGCGGGCACGCAGGCCTTTCACCTCTCCATCCGGCCATTTCGATGGTAAGGCCGGAAGCAGATAAATAAAGCCGTCGTGGCTTTGCACCAGCATTTCGGCAATACCTGCAGTACATCCAAAATTGCCATCAATCTGAAAGGGCGGGTGTGCATCGAACAAGTTTGGGTAGGTACCTCCCTTTTCACCCTGTTTATCCAAAGGCGAAGGTGTCAGTTGGTCTTCAATCAGCTTATATGCTCGATTGCCGTTCAGCAGGCGTGCCCAAAAGTTTACTTTCCACCCCATTGACCAACCGGTTGATTTATCGCCTCGGTACTCCAGCGTGTTTTGCGCGGCCTGAAATAACTCGGGCGAGCTAAAAAGAGAAATCTGGTTACTCGGGTATAAACCGTACAAATGCGAAATGTGCCGGTGCTTGTCGTCCACCCGGTCCCAGTCTTCCATCCATTCCTGCAACTGGTTGTGTTGCCCGATTTGCATGGGCGCCAGGCGGTTTTTCATTGCAATTACTGTATCGGCGAAGGCCTGGTCGGTTTGTAAAACCGAAGTAGCTTCAACAAGGTTCGAGAAAACATCGAAAACCAATTGATTATCCATGGTGGTCCCGGCAGTCATTGAGGTTCCCAAGGGGTGGCGGTTTTCGGGCGACATGGAGGGGGCCACAACCAGCCAGTGGTGTTTGGGTTCTTCCTGCAACACATCAACATAATAAGTTGCAGCTCCTTTCAGTATCGGATAAACTTTGGACAGAAACTGCTTGTCGCCGCTATACAGGTAGTGTTGCCAAAGGTGTTGGCTTAACCAAGCGCCGCCCATGGGCCACATGCCGTAATAAGCGCCGTCAACAATGCCTGTAATCCTCCAAATATCGGTATTGTGGTGCATCATCCAGCCGCGGGCACCGTACATTTCGCGGGCCGATTGTTGTCCGGTTTCTGCCAAATCGCGCAACATGGAGAAAAGCGGTTCGTGCATTTCAGCCAGGTTTGTCACTTCTGCCGGCCAATAATTCATTTCGGTGTTGATGTTGACGGTGTACTTGCTGTCCCACGAGGGCGATAGCTGGTGGTTCCAGATTCCCTGTAGGTTGGCTGGCTGTGTTCCGGTGCGCGACGAAGAAATCAGCAAATAGCGGCCAAACTGAAAGTACAGCGATACCAGTTGCGGGTCGTTGCCCACGGAAAAATCGGCAATGCGCTGATCGGTTGGCTTTTTAACTGAATCAGTTACACCCAAATCGAGCTCAACCCGATCAAAATAGTGGCGATAGTCGGCAATATGGGCTTTCTTTATATCGTCGAAACGTTTAATCCGGGCTTGCTGAAGGTAGTTTTGTGAAACAATACCAGCATCGGCACCCAAATCGTTATAGTTTTTGAAGTTGGTACCGATTGAAATATAAATTGTTGCAGCATCGGCACCCTCAACCTGTATTGTTGAATCTGTTTTCTCCAATTTTCCACCTTCAACAAGCGGTAAAAAGCGGGCATCGAATTCAATTTTATCAGCTTTGTTATCCGCCGGTTCGCCTTTTCCCGTCAGCACCAACTGGTCGCCTTCAACTTGAACCTGACTAACCCGGTGCGGTGTGTTTGCCGTTAGTTTAAAGCTTATTTTTCCCTTTTCGGAAGCGGTCAACCGTACAGCAATCACCTGATCGACTGCGGAGGCCAGGTATTCGCGTTTGTAACCCACCCCATCCTGCACAAACGAAACCGAACTCACGGCATGTTGAATATCGAGATCGCGGTAATAATTGGTCACATTTTTCAGTTCCGGAAATTCCAGCCACACATCGCCAACCGTTTGGTACGGCATGCCATAGTTGTTGGAAGGCGGCGCCTGTCGCGGAACCCGGCTCATCACCAAATCCTCGGCCTCCTTGTATTTTTCCTCAAAAATCAGTTTTCGGGCTTGAGGCAGAATGTCGTAAAAACCTTCCGGCAAATTGTTGCCCGGTTCACCGGCCCACACGGTTTCCTCGTTTAACTGAAGATGATCGGTTTCTGCGCCGCCAAATACCATAGCTCCCAAGCGGCCATTACCGATAGGTAAGGCCTCTTCCCATGTGGAAGCGGCCTTGTTGTACCAAAGCTTTAGGTGATTTGTTTCGGGTGCCGGCTGACGGGTACACGAAATGCATAATACCATAACTATTATCGCGTAGCGTATCTTTTGAGCCATTGGTAAAAGTTTAAGTAAATTAGTTTTAAAGCACAAAAGTATCGAACAGTATCTATTTTTCCGGGTGGGAAATCATTGAATGATGGGGGTGTATTTGACGGAATAGCTTTCAAAACGATGTAAACCAAACATCAGAGTACTGGATTGAGGAAATACCGAAATCCGGATTCGACCAAAATGTAATCTCTTTCAATTTTTTAGCTTATTTTTCGTTTTTATATGAAGGCTTCAAACCAAACCGAGAACAATGAAAAAATATGCTATTCTGGGACTGTTGTTTTTCGTAATGCAAACGCAGCTTTGGGCTCGCGAAATTAGTGGGCAGGTAAAATCGGGCGAACAGGTTTTGCACGGCGTTGTGGTGAGCGACGGAACTTACTTCACCCAAACCGACAGCACCGGCACCTTTCGTTTAGAAGTATCTGATGCGACTGATTTTGTGTTCGTTATTACTCCTTCTGGCTATACTGCCGATTGTAAAAGCGGCGTTCCGCAGTTTTACCAATCGCTGAAAACCGGGGCTTCCAGTTTCAACTTTAATCTGAAGGCTTTGCCTTTTGGCAGCGACAATTACACCTTGCTGTCCATGGCCGATCCGCAAACCAAAAACCTGGAGCAGTTTGCCCGTTTTGAGCGCGAGTCGGTTCCCGATTTCAAAGCTACCATTGCTGACTCGGAATCCAAACAAGTGAGCGCCGTGGGCATTGCACTGGGCGATATTGCCTGGGACGATCTGGACTTGTTTAATAACTTCAAACAAGCCATGGCTGGGCTCAATATTCCGGTTTATCCGGTTATTGGCAATCACGACCACGACCTGAATGCCGACGACGACTACACCAGCGCAAACATTTACCGCCAACAATTTGGCCCCACGTATTACGGGTTCAACCTGGGCAAGCAGTACTACATTGTGCTGGACGACATTGTGTACAAAGGCAATAAACAGTACAACGAAGACCTGACCGAAGAACAACTGGGTTGGGTGAAAGCTTACTTGCAGTATGTACCCGAAAGCTCGGAACTGGTAATTGCCATGCACGCCCCGTTCAAAAACATTCAGCAAAATAAAACGATACCGCTTGGGCAAAAACTACTCGACATTTGTAAAAACTATCACTTAAGTTTCATTTCGGGGCACACCCACCTGAACTCGAATTTTGAAGTAGCTCCGGGTATTATTGAACACAATATTGGCGCAGTTTGCGGCACTTGGTGGACTGCCGATCTCTGCCGCGACGGCACCCCAAACGGTTACCAGGTTTTTGAAGGGACACCCGACAAACTGAGTTGGTACTATAAATCGGTTGGTAAAGACCGCAGCTACCAACTGGAGCTTTTCGGCAAGGGAATGGTTTTGAAACAGGCTAATGCTGTAATTGCCAAAATCTGGAACTGGGATCCGCAGTGGAAAGTTGAATGGTTTGAGGACGGACAAGCCAAAGGTACCATGAAACAGGTGTCGACCTACGACCCGCAATACCTGCGTTACCTGGCCAAATTCTCCGAAAACGGTAAAATTGAAGTGCCCGGTTATAAACAAAGCCAGAAGTCGTTCTTTTACTTCAGCGCCAGCCCAAGCCCGAAAGCAAAAAAAGTAAACGTGGTGGCAACCGACCGCTTCGGAGAGCGGTTTGAGCAGGAAATTGGGTTGACACAGGTAGAAGTGGAAGCCCACCGCGGAGGCACTGGCTTGATGCCCGAAAATACAATAGAGGCGATGCTGAATGCTGCAAAATTGGGTGCCAATACCATCGAACTGGATCTACGCATGACAAAAGACGGGAAAGTTATCGTTGTTCACGATGCACACATCAACGCCGACTTCACCAGTAAAGCCGATGGCAGCGAACTAACCGGAAAGGGAGCCGATGCCCAGCCTTTCTTCAAACTAAACTATGCCGATGTTGGGAACTATGACACCGGCAGCAAATACTACAACAAGTTTCCGGAACAACAAAAGCTAAAAACCCACATCCCGCTGCTTTCGTCCCTGATTGACTCGGTGGAGAACTACACGTCGCGGCTCGGCATGAGCCCGATGAATTACAACATCGAAATAAAATCGGACGAAGAGTTGGAGAAAAAAGGTGCGATGCCGGGCTACAAGGAATTTACCGACAAGTCGATGGCCGTACTGCTAAGCAAAAACCTGGGAGACCGTCTGCTGGTGCAAAGCTTCGATACGCGCACGCTGAACTACCTGCACAACCAATACCCCGGAACCCGATTAGCCTTTCTTGTTGCTAATATCAACGGTTTTGATGCGAATATGAAAAAGTTGACTTTTGTGCCCGAAGTGTACAGCCCCTACTATGTTTTGGTAAACCGTAGCCTGATGGAAAGTTGCCGTGGGGCGGGTATGAAAGTGGTTCCGTGGACTGTTGACGGGGAAGCCGAAATTGGAAAAATACTTGAGATGCAGGTTGACGGAATCATTAGCAACTATCCCGACCGTGTGCTTCGAGCAACCCGGGGCTATTGAAAAGCAGGATTTAAAACCGGTGTGCCGTTTACTTTATGTTTGCTCCGTTCGCTACTTGTTTCCCAATAATTTTAATCACCGAGCGCCGGTTCTGGGCATGTTGTGCTTCGGTACATTTTGTTTTGTTGTCGCAGCCGTTCAGCAGCTGTGCTTCTCCGTACGCCTTTGTTTCAATACGTTCAGGACGAATATAATTCGAGATTAAATAGTTTTCAACAATCCGGCTCCGGTTTTCCGTCAGCTTTAAGTTGAAGTCGTCACTACCACGGCTATCTGCATACGATTCAATCAACACCTGAAGTTTGGAATGGTCGGCCAGGTATTTCACCAAAGGGCTCAGCACTTCAAAGGCATCGGGCCGCAGCGTCCATTTGCCCAAGTCGTAATGCACCACAACCGTTTCGATTACCTGCACCGATTCGCCATTTTTTAGGTTTAACGAAGTAGACTGTTCTCCTATTTCCGTCCTCAGGGTATCGGGTTCGAGCCCGATATTCACCGCCAATTCACTAGGAACTACCTGGTTGGATAGAATTAAATCCTGCTTATTTCCCAAATAGTTTGATTTTGAGGCGCAAAGCTGGTAACTTTCCCCTGTTCTCAGTTTTAGCTGCAAACCGCCATCTTGGGCGGTCAGGCCACTGGCAACCATATCTCCCTTCTGGTTCAGCACAGACACCTCGCACGAGCCAACGGGCTCATCCGAACCAGCATCTTTCACCAAAAACAGAACTGGTACCGAAAACGATTTATACACAAAAAAGTACAAATCGTCTTTACCCCTTCCCCCGCTTCGGTTCGACGAGAAATAGCCTTTGCGCCCGCCTTCAACCAAAGCCATCCCAAAATCGTCGCCCGGGCTGTTAATAGGATAACCCAAGTTCCGAATGGGGCCAAAGTCGTTGCCCGAAAATGCAGAAGCAAACAAATCGAGCCCACCCAAACCGCCGTGCCCATCGGACGAAAAGTAGAGCGTGCTGTCGCCGGCCAGAACCGGAAAAAGCTCGTTACCCGGCGTATTAAACTGCGGACCAAGGTTCATCGGGTTACTCCATCTCCCCGCTTCAAAGCGGCTCAGGTACAAATCGGTTCCACCAAGCCCTTGTGGGTTGTCCGATACAAAGATGAGCAGTTTACCATTGCTGGCCGATGCCGGATGAGCCACCGACCAACGGCTGCTGTTAAAGGGCAAATCAACCGGATAGCCCCATCTCCCCGATTCGCGAATTGATTTTTGAATTTTCAGGTTGACAAATTCGTTACGGTTTCTCTGCCGTGAACCCACCGAGTTGTGCGTGACAAACACCTCGCCGGCTTGCTGTGCATAACTTATAGGGCCATCGTGGAAACGGCTTTTCAAAGAGGGAGCGAACAAGCTGGGTTGCCCAAAAATGGTATCGGCGATAATTACCGATTGATATAGCTTAAGGTAAGGTTCGTCATCGATAAACGATTTCCGGGCACGCGGCAGTTGCATACCCGAGGAACAGTATACCAATTGTCCGTCAACAATGACCGGCGACATATCTGTCCCTTCTGTATTCAGGTTGAGTGGACTAATTTCGACGTTGGCCGAATCGTGGAACAATTGCACCACCTCCAACAATTGACGCTCCAAAGCTTTGCTCTCATCGGTAGGTTCACCCAAATCGGTCATGTGCAGCAGGCTGGTGGCAGCTTGTTCATATTGCCCCGACTTAATCAAGGCTTTAGCATAAGCCAGCCAATCGCCAGGCTCGCTATCGGGTTGGCGAAGCAGTTTTTCGAACCAATGCAGCGACTCGTCGATACGACTTAGCCGATAACACACATCGCCCAGCTGGCGGAGTACATAACTGTTGGTACTGTCTTTTGCTATTGCCTTTTCGTAATAGTTCAGCGAACGCGAATAAGCCCGCGCTGCATACATCTCGTCGCCATGACTGATAGCTGCTTGCTGGGCAGTTGCACTACAAGCAATGCCTAACAACAAAATAATCAGACCAATCAGTTTAGGTGTGTGAATCATCCGATTCTAAAAATAGCGGGGCGACAAAAACCGTCGGCGCCCCAGGTTTAGGGCATAGCTAATTAAAATTTCGTGGGTTCCGCGATTGAACGAATTCAGGTCACTCACGGTCACGTCATAAGCATAACCAACTTTAAACTGCTGGTTTATATAGAACTGTGCTACTGCACCTACGGCGTCGCCAATCCGCCAGTTTGCACCCAGCCAAACCCGCTCGTGCAATAAAAAATGGGCCGATAAATCGACTGACACCGGAGCATCAGGGACAAATTTAATAAATGTATAGGGCTTAAATTTCAGATCTTCCCCTAAATCGAACACGTATCCGCCCGACAGGAAAAGGTGTATTTCTTCGCGGCTCGAAAACTGGGTTGAATAGCCAACATCGTTAATTTGATTGGTGATTACCTTGGGGGTAGACAAACCGATGTAGAAACGGTCGGTATTCAGAAAAGCACCAAGGCCGACATTGGGCAAGAATTTGCGCACTACATCATCCGAGAAAATGGGGTCGCCGTCGTCATTCACGTCCAGAATAGAATAATCGGTATTGTAGAAGTTTACACCTCCTTTTACCCCCAGCGAAAGGTACAGCCGCCGTTCCAGCCTGAATTTGAAAGCATAATCGAAATAGGCAGCGGTTTGTTGTACCGGCCCGATTTTATCGACTAAAAAAGTAAGCCCAATACCGGTATTATCGCTAAGTAGCGGATACATGGCCGAAAGGCTCTGCGTAACCGGCGCACCTTCAATCCCAACCCACTGGTTGCGCGAAATAGCCAGTACTTCCAAATTAGTACCAGCAGCAGCATAAGCCGGGTTCACCAGCAGCATGTTGTTCATGTATTGGGTAAACATCGGATCCTGCTGGGCACTGACTTCTAATCCGCCCAACAACAGAACGCTTGTTATCAGTAATTTGCACAGCCTCCCGAACTTGCTCACCACCCCTATCTGCTTCAAATTATGTCGGTTCAATCTGCTCATCAACGGTCGATAAATATAAATCCGCTCAGGCTCTCGCTTCCCTGGCCTAAATCGAGAATGTAGAAATAAGTTCCGGCGGGTACTTCGCCTTTACCGATTCGAACACCGCGGTTAGCAATCCCGTCCCAGTAGCCACTGGCGCCGGCATTGTTACCGTAGTTGCCCGACTCGAATACCAGGTTACCCCAACGGTTGAATATCTTCAGTTTTACCTGGCTATACCTGGCCAGACCTTTTATTTCGAAATAGTCGTTATACCCGTCGCCATTCGGACTGAACGCATTCGGGATAAACAGGCTTTCTTCGTTCACAATCACCAGCACCATCGCCTCGTCGCACTGTTTCAAATAATTACACACGCGATATACAAAATTATCTTGCCCAATATAGTTTTGATTTGGGGTATATACAATGACAGAATCGGTTTGTACCTTAACCACCCCATTCGACGGAGGTACCACAATGCTCACGCTTGACGGGTCAAGATCGCCCTGCGGGATATCGTTACGCAACACATTGATACTAACATAGGTGTTTACCAATACGTTGGCTTCGTCGTCGATAGCTTGTACCCAAATGCCCACAATCACCGAATCGCGATCCGTACAGCCATACTGGTCAGTAATATCCAGGTAATATTTTCCGGCCCCTTTCACTTCAACAGTCGCGCTGGTTTGTCCCGACACAATAACCCCGCTGCCGGCCGACGACCACGCGTAAACCAGGTTGGTACCCACGCTGCCGGTTGCATCCAGCATCAGCGACTTGCTTGCATCCTGAACAAACACATAAGCTTCTGTTACTATATTTGGCTCGGGTGCCACATCAACCTGAACACTGCGAGTGGTTTGGTTTCCCAAAGCATCGGTTAACGTGACTGTATAAGTTGTACTCTTTCCAGGCGTAAAAACCGGACTGGCGGCGCTGGCATCACTTAGGTAGTCAGCTGGTGACCAATTGTATGTAAGGGTGCCGGTTCCGGTGGATTTAGATGCGTCGAGGTGAACCGAAGAACAGAACCCAACGGTAAACTGGTTTTGAACAATTAATGCCGGGGCTTCGATATACGAACTAATGTAAACCGTAGCCAGCGATTGATAGCCATTGCCACTAATGTGGTACACAAACCGGTCGCTGAAGTAGCCCAGTTTTCCGGCAGCAGGCTGGTAGGAGAAACTGCCGTCGGCATTCAGTACTACTGTCCCGTTGGAAGCATTGCTCACGAGCTCGTAGCTGTAACTCGTTTCGCCATCAAGGCGCCGGTTTCCGTCTAGTTGCCCGCTCAGGATACCACTGTTGTAAAACGCTTGATCGGCAGCCAGTAATTGTTGGCTATCCAAGCTTTCGTCCCAACTATAGAGGTTCACTGTTCCCCAATCGCAGGCCCCTGTTTGGCAAGCTTGGTAGCTAAAACTCTCGGAGCCCAAAAATCCGCTACCAGCCTGATAATTGAAGTTACCATTGGCAGAGGAGCTGAAGTTTCCGCTCAGGCTTGAGCTGGTGACTGTACCAACTGTTAAAACCTGATTGTTGGTTGAAATATCGCCCTTCAGGAAATTCCCGTTAATGGCGCTTCCTGCCGCAACCGCAAAGTTTTTATCGGTAGCCGCAGGTTTCGGGTTAGCAAGGTCACTTTCGAGTACCTGAATGGTAACCGTCGACTTGGAACAAACACTGATACCTTTGTCGTTGGTTTCGCACAATTGGTACTCGAAAACGGCATCGCCCGTATAGCCGGCAGCTGGTTTAAATACATAGTCGCCGGTACTTGTATTGAATGAGAGTAGTGTGCCACTTGCTGCATCGGGTACCACGGTTACCGATAAGGCCAGACTACCGTTAGCGTGCAAGTCGTTGGTAAGCATGTTGCCCGAAATATTTTCGTTTTTCCAGCCCAGGTTAATGTCGGCAATGGCTAAAGTAGCGCCACCTGCAGGGCTATTATCAATCACGGTAATCGTTACGGTTTGCCAGTCGCTCCAGCAATTGTTACTTGCTTGCGCACGCACCCGCAAGGAATAAACGCCCGCTTTCACAAAGCTGATAATATCGGAGCTACCGGCTACCGATGTCAGGAAATTACTCAACCCGTCGGGGTCGGTCAGTTCCCACTGGTAAACAAAGTTGCTCAAGCCGCCGTTCACGACAAAGGCTCTCACGTCGTTCAGGTTTAACTGAACCGAAGTTTCGGCAAGGCTAAAGCTCGGTTGGCTAATTAGCATTAAGCTGTATGTATTGTGCCCTGTGAGGGCTTGAAGGTCCTGGTTTTGGGCATCGGTTGCTCCGGTAAGTTCAATGGAATAAGTCTGATCCGCGGAGCCGTTGCCACTGAGTTGAGTGGCCAGGATGCTTAAATTCGGATCAGTCTCGGTAATCGCTTGCGGCGTTTGCGCCACATTGTCGATGGTGTACGAAACCATTATCGGGTAATGCGCGCTGCCAATAGCTGCACCCGACTGGTCGTTAAACAAAAGCGGAATCGGAATTCCATCCACCGCATCAACATAACAAAGCGTGGCGGACGAGGAGGTAAATTGAACGGTATTGGGATTATCGAGAATATAAACAGGAATGTACCGGCCTGCTGAACACCCGCCTTCATTCATCTCGACAACAGTTGTATAATAAATTCCGGCCGTGTTAAAAACAATAGCTGTTGCCGCTCCACTTGCCGGTGTTGTAAACTGGTAGGAGCTGGCATCGGCCGGAATACTGGTGTTCACATCGGAATAAACAGACCAATAATAGGTACTTCCGCTGTGTTCGGTAACCGACAGATTTGCAGTTTGTCCAACATTGTAGGTCACTTGGGCGAATCCTTGCAAGGCCAACACCATGCAAACGACCAAGGCTAAAAGTTGTATTTGAAGTTGACGTTTCATTTTAAAATTCCACCAGCCGGAACCGGTTGGAACCGGCTGATGGAAATTTTATTTTTAAACTAGATGATATTAGTTAGCAGTAATTTTAGATGTATTTGGAATTGGCTTAACAGTAATCTGAACAGCACTGTTTGTCCAAGAATCTGTATCGGTGGTTCCGTTATAAGCCGCAGGTTCTTGTCCTTCAGCATAATCAGTTGTAGAAGTACCGCCATTCTCAATCAATACAGATTCAGGAGTAATTGCGAAGTTCAACGCGTAAGTGTTGGTTACAGACGCTGCAATATTCTGAATTACTGCTTTAATTGTAACCGTAGAAGTACCAGCAGCTACATTGATAACTCCATCGCCATCATCAGTAAATGTGCTGCTTGCCGCAGTACCGCCTGTTACCGACCAGGTAACATCGCCAGGAGTTGCAGGAATAGTGCTGGTATTGTCCAATTCAAACTTCCATGCAGCGGTTGACAATGCCGAACCAATCAAATCTGTTGATGTAGAGCTTCCTTTTACAGTATATAACGAAACCTCATAGGTCATTTCCATTGTACCTAAAGCAGGTGTAACACCAGTTGTGGCATTCAAGTTATCGGCATCATCGTTACCATAAATATTCCCTTCATCGGTATTACAATAAGTGCCAGCTGCAGTAATTGCAGTACCTAAATGATCCTTGGTTACAACAAGCAAATCAAGATCAAGAACCTTAACACCGTACCGGCGAATAGTG
>JBKEAN010000071.1:0-3297 GCA_047972415.1 Mangrovibacterium sp. | reverse complement strand
TCGAAAAACCTTCATCCAAATACGCTTGCAAATCGGCTTCGGTATTGTTCGCTGCAAAGGTTTCGGCAAAAGTTTGGCGCCCCACTTGTTGCAGTTGTTCTGTTTCGCACGGGCTGGCCCTTCTTATTAACAGGTCCATTTCTGATGGTTTCGTAAATTATCCGGGCTTCAATTTACCATTTTAAACCCAAACTATTTTGCGGCTGACAAACAAATTTAGGTGGACATACCACGCTAACCCGATCAGGGCCTCCCATCTTTCCGGAACCGGCCACGCAGCGCTGCGGGAAGGAAAAAAGATTTGAAGCCTGCAAAACTATTTTTTTACGCCAAACAGCCTGCTAACCGGTGCCTGCACCATTTTTATCGGACCATGCACAATTGTTTGGCTATTGTGGTGTATTTTAGTCCAAAATTCAACCCATGCTAACCAAAACTAAACTGCTGGCTTTACTCATCACTGCCTTGGTTGCCGCCTGCCAGCCAAACAAACCCGAAACCACCCTCAACCTGTGGTACAAACAGCCCGCCGACCAGTGGATGGAAGCGCTGCCCATCGGCAACGGCAGCTTCGGCGCTATGGTGTACGGCCGCACCGATACCGAACTCATTAAGTTGAACCACGACGAATTTTGGTCGGGGCACCCGCGCGATTTCAGTAATCCAGATGTGGCCGGCATTTCCGACCAGGTAGCCCAACTGGTCGCCGAACGCAAATACACCGAAGCCAACAAGCTGGTGCGCAAACTTCAGGGCCCTTACACCCAGCCCTACCAGCCACTGGCCGACCTGGAACTAACGCAGAACCACCGTAACCCGGTAAACTACCGCCGCGAGCTGAACCTGTCCGACGCCACCACCAGCGTGAGCTACGACAACAACGGCGTGCATTATAGCCGCGAACTGTTCAGCAGTTTCCCCGACCAGGTCATCGCCATTCGCCTCACCGCTTCAAAAGCCGATTCGCTCAACTTCAAATTAAGTTTGAAAAGCCTGACGCATTATCAAATCAAGCTTGAAGGCGACGTATATAGCCTGGTTGCCAAAGCCGACGAAGATATTCTGGCTGGCTACTTTAAGCATGGCGACGAAGCCCGCACCTACGGCGGCTGGGACGGCGAAGGCATGAAAGCACAGGTTGACGTGCGCGTGCTGGCTCCGGGTGCCGATGTTTCGGTTTCGGACGAAGGCATCGCGTTGAAAAATGGAAAAGAAGCGCTTATCTTGCTTTCGGCAGCTACCAGCTTCAACGGGCCCTTCAAGTCGCCCGCCTTCGAAGGCAAAAACTATGCAGCAATCGCCGACAGCTTGCTCGCCCAGGCTTCAAGCCAAAACTGGGAGCAACTGAAGGCAAAACATCTGGCCGATTACCATTCGCTCTTCGACCGGGTAAAGCTGAACCTGGGCACTTTGCCTGCAACTGACACCATCCCGACTGACCAACGCATCATCGCGTTCCGCGAAAACCAGGACCCTGCTATGGTTTCGCTGCTGTTTCAATACGGCCGCTATCTGCTCATTTCCACCTCGCGCCCCGGCACGCAGGCAGCCAACCTGCAGGGCATCTGGAGCCGCGACATTCAGCCGCCGTGGAATGCCAACTACACGCAAAATATTAATGTGGAGATGAATTACTGGCCCGCCGAACCCACCAACCTGGGCGAACTGACCGAACCGCTGATGCGCCTTATTCAAACCAATTCGGTAAAGGGCGAAGCGGTTGCTAAATCGTACTACGGTTTGGACGGCTGGTGCAGCCACCACAACGGCGACATTTGGGGACACACCGCACCCGTAGGGCAAGGCGGGAACGACGACCCCATGTGGGCCAACTGGAGCATGGGCGGCGTGTGGATGCTGAGCCACGCCTGGGAGCACTACCTGTTTACCGGCGACAAGGCTTTCCTGAGCGACATGTACCCGGCGATGAAAGGCGCTGCCCGCTTTGTGATTGGCCGCCTGGCAAAAAATAAAGATGGTTATTATGAAACCGCTTTCGGCACCTCGCCCGAGAACCAGTTTATTGACCCGCAAACAGGAGACCACGTTTCGGTTTGTGCCGGCCCCGCCGCCGATTTGGCGATGACCAACGAACTGCTGAACAACTGCCTGACGGCAACCAAACTCTTGAATACCGACCCGGATTTTGCAGCCGAGCTGGATAGCCTGATTCCGAAGCTTCAACCCTTCCGGATAAATAACAAAGGTATTTTGATGGAGTGGAACGAAGATTTCGAAGAAGTTGACCCGCACCACCGCCACATGAGCCATTTGTACGGTTTTCACCCAGCCAACCAAATCAACCTGTGGGATACACCCGAACTGTTTACCGCCGTTGAAAACTCGTTGCTGCGCCGTGGAGACGAAGCTACCGGCTGGTCCATGGGCTGGAAAACCAATCTATGGGCTCGCATGCTCGACGGAGACCATGCGCTGACCATTATCAACAACCTCTTCAGCCCAATTGAGTTTGGCCCGAAAACCGAACACCGCGGCGGGGGTATGTATAAAAATATGCTCGACGCACACCCGCCCTTCCAAATCGACGGCAACTTTGGCGCCACCGCCGGTATTGCCGAAATGCTGGTTCAAAGTCATGCCGGAGCCATTCACCTGTTGCCGGCCCTGCCCTCGAAATGGGCAAACGGCTCAGTTCGCGGACTAAGAGCCCGCGGCGGTTTCACGGTCGACATCAGCTGGACAGATGGGACCCTCACTTCGGCGGCCATTCAGTCAGCCTTGGGGGGGTAAATGCCGCATCCGCGCGGACTGGCCGCTGGATCTGCCCGCAGCTACCGCTGCTGCACAAGCCCATCTGCTGATGGCACCAACCGCCATTCCGGCTCCCGAGGTATTTGGTTCACCCGATCTTCAACCCAAAAACAAAAAGACCTATTACCTCTACGAGCTGGATGTTCCGGCCGGAGGCGAGCAGAAGATACAAGCAATTTAAGGCGCAAAAGCAAACTAAAAGAAGGCCATTTTCATGTCCTCCTTTTAGTTTTACCTTGTTCCACCGAACAAAGCCTTGGGTATCCTGATTGATTCTTAAGAACAACTCCGCATTGAGGTATCGGATAACATCAGGGATTGCATTTTATTTGTCGTAAACGCTGTTCACTTCTTTGCCAAACACCATTATTTTATTGAAATCAGGCAGATGTGCAATTTCGGGAAGCTGTGCAGTTCCAAAATCGATTTAAACGATCTTTTCGATTTTCTAGTCATTTCTGATGACATGAGCACCTTTGTTACAAGTCGGGAAACCAATCACATCGCCGGCTTTAAACTGAATAT
>JBKEAN010000006.1:0-12536 GCA_047972415.1 Mangrovibacterium sp. | reverse complement strand
ATGCTTTTGTGACCTACGATAAAATCTTTAACGAAAGTCACCACCTGACGGCAACCATTGGGACAACCGTGTATAAAACCTGGGGCGACCACCTGGAAGGCCGTGGTTACGATGTACCGAACAACTCCTGGGAATTTGCCGATCTGAGCCTAACCACTGGCACAAGTAGTGCTAAAGCTGTTAACTCGTGGGTTTACGACCAGCGCCGCCTGTCGTATTTCGGACGTTTGCAGTACGACTATCAGGGGCGGTATTTGCTTTCGGCCATGCTTCGCCGCGATGCTTCGACCAAGTTTGGTCCCGACAATGCGGTGGCTTATTTTCCCTCGGTAACCATGGGATGGAACCTGACCAAGGAGAATTTCCTGAAAAATTCGGAAAAAATTGACTTGCTGAAATTACGATTAAGTTACGGGATTCTGGGATCCGACAAAATAGGCAATTACAGGTATATCTCGCAATTGAACGGCGAAGCAACCTACGTGTTCGATGGTTCGCTGGTAAACGGAACGGCTGTTGGTGCAAGCCCAAACCCGGCTATCAAGTGGGAGGAGTCGGAACAGTTTGATGTGGGCGCCGACCTGAAACTGTTCAACAATAAAGTGGACATCAGCGCCGACTACTTCATCAAAAAAACCATCGATCTGCTGATTGAGAATATTCCGGTTTCGGGTATTTTGGGGGTTGGAGCTCCCGGTGCTGCCGGCCCGACGGTAAATGCCGGAACGGTGAAAAACAGTGGTTTTGAATTTGCAGTCGGCTATCGCGGAAATATTGCAAAAGACTTTTCGTTCAGCGTAAATTATAACCTGACTACCTTGAAAAACGAAGTGCTGGAAGTAAACAACGGAACCGGTTTTGTTCAGGGCGGAAGTTTTGGCGTGGGGCAGCCTTTGCCAGCCCGCATGGAAGTTGGTAAACCAATTGGTTACTTCTACGGTTACAAAACCGATGGCCTGTTCCAAAGTCAGGCCGAAGTGGATGCCCATCCTTCGCAAATTGCCTTAGGTGCCAATGCTTCGCCGGGCGACATTCGTTTTGTGAATACCAACAACGACGAGGTGATTGACACCGACGACCGCGTGGAGATTGGCAGCCCGATTCCCGATGCTACCATGGGCATGAACCTCACCCTCAACTTTAAAGGTTTCGACTTTGTGGCTTATGCTTTTGCATCAATTGGGAACGACATTGTGCGCAATTACGAACGCGTAATCCCCGATGTAAACAAACTGAGCTACAAACTCGACCGCTGGACCGGTGCCGGAACCAGCAACTGGGTTCCGCGGGTAACTACGGCGGCTACATCCAATACCGTTTTCTCCGATTTTTATGTCGAAGATGGTTCCTTTCTGCGTTTGCAAAACATTCAGCTGGGTTACACGCTGCCAACTGGTTTTACCCGGAGGTTCTCGGTGCAGTCGCTGCGTTTGTACACGAGTATCAGCAACTTGTTCACCCTCACCGATTACCAAGGTTACGACCCGGCAGCCTCAACCGGTGACCCAATTGGCAGTGGTTTCGATAACGGCTTTTACCCGGCTGCCCGGACTTATACCTTCGGTTTAAACCTTAACTTTTAAAAAATAAGAACGATGAATACCAAGATATTTTCAAAAATCAGTTTTACGCTTGCGTTCATCCTTGCGGCATCCGTGTTTTCGTGTACCGACAAGTTTGTTGAAGTGGAACCGGAATACTCGATCGACTCCGAAAACTACTTCAACTCCGAAGCCGATTACTATTACGCGCTGGTTGCTGCCTACGACATGCTTCAATCGACCTACGTGAATGTGATTGTGGGCGAATTTGCCTCGGATAACACCCTTTGTGGTGGCGAAAATGCCACCGATGTGATTGGTTGGCAGCAGATTGACGATATGATTCATACCCCGTCGAACAGTAACCTGCGCGACATTTGGAACTGGATGTTTGCCGGGGTGCAGCGGACGAATTATTTCATGGAGTTCAAGGACAAAACCGACTTCGAAAACAAGGAGCAAATGATTGGCGAAATCCGCTTCCTGCGCGCTTATTACTATTTCGAGCTGGTGAAATGGTTTGGGCCGGTTCCCATGAAGGTGGATCAACGCTTCAAACTGGGCGACGAAACCACCATTCCGCGTTCGCCGGTGGCCGATGTGTACGCGCAAATTGAAGCCGATCTGGAATATGCCGCTTCGGTACTTCCGGAAACCCCGCTCGAAGTTGGGCGTGCTACACGCGGCGCAGCACAGGCCTTGTTGGGCAAAGCTTACCTGTTTCAGGATAAGTTTGAAGAGGCCGCCCTCATCCTTGACGACCTGATTGATGACGAAAACTACGAGCTGGTTGACGATTATAATTCAATTTTTGAAGCTGAAGGCGAAAACGGTTCCGAGTCGGTTTTTGAAGTGCAATATACCGATGTGGAAGGCGCCGGATTTGGCTGTTTGCAGTGCAGCGAAGGAAACGTTGCTGTTGGTTTCACCGGCGTTCGCGGTTATTCGGGCCCATTGTTCACGTCGGGCTTCAGCTTTAACATTCCGACCCAGGATGCTGTTGACGAGTTTGAACCGGGCGACAATCGCGAAGAAGTGGCCATCCTTGATATTGAAGCATGGGCTGCCGAAACCGGGGCCAAGTACTCAACCGGTTACGAACACACCGGGTATTTCAACCGGAAATACCTTCCCCGTAAACGAAGCGCCGAGGCACAGGGCGACCTAAACCTGACCAACCCCAACAACTACCGGGCTATTCGTTATGCCGACGTGTTGCTGATGGCTGCCGAAGCCAATAACCGTAAAGCCAGCGCCGACGATAGCAAAGCTCAAGGCTACCTCAATTTGGTTCGGAAAAGGGCTTTTGGAGACGAGAATCACAAAATTACCCTCACCGGTGCAGCGCTGACCGATGCCATTTATCACGAGCGCCGGGTTGAACTGATAGGCGAAGGGCACCGCTTTTTTGACCTTGTCCGTACCGGCAAAGCGGCCGCTGCCATTGACGGTTTTGTGGCCGGCAAACACGAAATTTTTCCGGTTCCATTGGAAGAAATCGACTTTTCGGCCGGAAATTGGATACAAAATCCCAAATATTAAACCTGTAAATACCTGAGACATGAAAAAATACAAACAGATACTGGCCCTGTTGTTTGTCGTCTTGTTTGCATTTGCCTGCGAAACAGACGAAGATAAACTGTACCAGCTCGGCAACATTCCAGCCCCAACCAATGTCGATGCGGTATTCGACATTACCCAGGACAATACTGGTCTGGTCACCATTCTTCCCAATGCTGAGGGCGCTACCAAATTCATCATCGATTTTGGCGATGGTTCGGAAACCGTAGAAATCAGCAACCTCAAATCGGTGAAACACACTTATGCCGAAGGAGTTTATGCTGTGGTGATTACAGCCAGCGGCATTACCGGTTTAACTACCGAAGTAACTAAACAACTTAGTGTAACCTTTAAAGCACCCGAGAACCTGGTGGTGTCGGTTACCAAAGATGCAGCCAACCCGAAAATCGTTTCTATCTCGGCCAATGCCACTTATGCCACGGTGATTGATATTTATTTTGGCGATGTTGAAAATGAAGAGCCCACGCATATTTTACCGGGCGAAACGGCAACACACACCTATGCCGAAGCAGGCGACTACCCCGTTCGGGTAATTGCAAAAAGTGCAGGCGCTGCTACAACTGAATATACCGAAACCCTGACCATAAGCGCAGCTTCCGATCCGGTGAACCTACCGGTCAATTTCGAATCCTTCCTGGTGAACTACGCTTTTACCGATTTCGGCAATGTGAGTTCGTCGGTTATCGACAACCCAAATTCAGAAGGTTTGAATACCAGTGCCCGTGTGGCCAGATCGGTGAAAACAACAGGCGCCGAAACCTGGGGAGGCAGCTTCCTCACGCTCGAAAACCCAATCGATTTTTCAAGCAAAACCCTCTTTAAAGTCAAAGTTTGGTCGCCTAAAACGGGAGCCGTTGTGAAGTTGAAAGTTGAAAACCTCACCGACGGTTCCATCGCATACGAAGTGGATGCCACCACCAGTCTGGCTAGCGAGTGGGAAGAACTGTCCTTCGACTTTGCTGCCATCAATACGGCAAACAGCTACCAAAAAGTAGTTTTATTCTTCGACTTTGGAAACGTTGGCGATGGTTCGAGCTATTATTTCGACGATATCCGCCTGGTAACACCGCCGGTGAGCACCTCGCCGCTTGCCGGAACCTGGAAAATGCTACCCGAAGCTGGTGCGATGGGTGTTGGCCCGAGCCTGGGCGATATTTCGTGGTGGTCGAACACGGCAGCCGGTGTCAGCACCCGGGCTTGTTTCTTCGACGACCGGTATGTGTTTGGTACCGACGGCTCGTTTAGTAACGTACTTGGCAGCGAAACATGGGTTGAAGTTTGGCAAGGTGCCAGTGCCGACGGTTGCGGGGCTCCGGTTGCTCCTCACGATGGCTCTGCCGTTGCAAGCTATACCTACGATGCAACCGCCGGAACGG
The DNA here is from genome assembly GCA_047972415.1 of Mangrovibacterium sp. GTDB lineage: Bacteria > Bacteroidota > Bacteroidia > Bacteroidales > Prolixibacteraceae > Mangrovibacterium. Next base: position 8,038 of record JBKEAN010000006.1, on the reverse strand, counting down.
TCACTATTGACGGGGCAGGAGCCTACCTGGGCATTCCGAAAGCCTATAGCGGCGGCGAATTAACCAGCCCGTCGGGTGCCGTTTCATCCATTACTTACAACATCAGCCTGTCTGACGATAACGATGCCATGACCCTTGACATCAATATTGGTAGCGGCTGGTGGCGCTTTAAACTGGTGAAAGAAAGCGGCCCGGTAGTTTCGCCGCTTACCGGAACCTGGCAAATGGCCCCCGAAGCCGGCGCAATGGGAGTTGGCCCCAGCCTGGGCGATATTTCGTGGTGGTCGAACACCGCGGCCGGTGTCAGCACCTGGGCTTGTTTTTTCGACGATACTTATGTGTTTGGAGCCGATGGTTCGTTCCGTAATGTGCTGGGCAGCGAAACCTGGGTTGAAACCTGGCAAGGTGCCAGTGCCGATGGCTGCGGGACTCCGGTTGCCCCACAAGATGGGAGCGCAGTGGCTACTTTCAGTTACGATGCAACTGCCGGAACGGTTACTATTGACGGGACAGGAGCTTACCTGGGTATCCCGAAACCATACAACGGCGGCGAATTGACGGCCCCGGGCAATGCCCCGGAATCAATAACCTACAACATTGCCCTTTCCGAGAATAACACGGTCATGATTCTGGATATTGACATTTCCAGTGGCTGGTGGCGGTTCAAGCTTGTGAAAAACTAAAACAACGAACGATGAAATAGCCATAAGAGCAAAAGCTCATACTAACCGAAAATGAATAAATGGCTATTCCATGCGTACGTGACAAGGTTTAAATGGAAATTAAAATTTTTATACACATGAAAAATTTAAAAACAATCATAGCACTGGCATTCGGCTTCCAACTCATCTTTGCTGCTTGCCAGGATAACAATAGTGAACTCGGGCAATTAATTACCCCGACCAATGTTGAAGTTAGCTTCGAAGTGCTTGGCGTTGACAGCGAAAACCCGAATGGCGATGGCAGCGGTTGGGTGAATTTTACCACTACGGCTGACAACGAAATCACCTTCAACTTTATGTTCGGCGACGGAAAAAATAGTGAAATTGATGCTGATGGAATTATCGGCCATCAATTCTCCAAGCCGGGACTAAATACTTATAATGTAACGGTTTTGGCCATTGGTACCGGTGGCTTGTCGGCCAGCAAAACTATTCAGGTTGAAGTGTACAGTAGTTTCACCGACAACGAAGCCATCGAATTATTGTCGGGTGGGAGCTCGAAAACCTGGTATTGGGCTGCCGATCAACCCGCTCATGTCGGGTTAGGGCCCAATTTTGAGGATGTCGGAAAAGCAACCTCGTCGTGGTATGCAGCTGCGGCCTGGGAAAAAACCTGCATGTACGATGCTGAATTTGTATTCGCCAAAACGGCTGATGGTTTAACTTTTGAGCAAACCGTAGGGCCAGCCTACATTCCCGGCACATATGCTAACAAAATAGGTGTCAAGGGTGATGCCTGTTACGGTAGCGATGTTGTTCCGAATATGGATGGCGTGAAAAATGTGTCTTTTGCACCAGCATCGTCTATTGCAACCGTTGCCGGTGGTTACCGTGGAACCAGTATGAATTTCTCGGATGGCGGTTTTCTGGGCTGGTGGGTTGGTAAAAGCGAATTCGAGATTATTGAAGTAACCGATAACATTCTGCGGGTACGGATTGAAGAAGACGGCACCTATGCTTGGTATCAAACCCTGACTTCGGTGAAACCCGGAACCGAATCGGAAACGGTAGATGTGGTGTACTCCGATTTGGTTTGGGCCGATGAATTTGATACCGATGGCGCACCAAACAGTGCCAAGTGGACTTACGATACCGGTGCCGGAGGCTGGGGGAACAACGAACTTCAAACTTATACCACCAATGCAGCCAATGCCAGCGTTGCCGGTGGAAGCTTGAAAATAACCGCAAAAACCGATGAGGCAGGGGGTTATACCTCAGCTCGCCTCAAGTCGCAGGGCTTGTTCGACTTTACCTACGGACGAGTTGACGTGCGCGCCAAATTGCCGGTTGGGGGTGGAACCTGGCCGGCCATCTGGATGCTCGGCGCCAATTTCGCAACGGCTGGCTGGCCGGCTTGCGGCGAAATCGACATCATGGAAGCGATTGGCAACAACCCGGGTTATGTGCAATGTGCGCTCCATTCGCCATCGAGCAGCGGGGCTACCGAGAACATGGCCTCCACAACGGTTTCCGACGCCTCTTCGGCATTTCACCTGTATTCGGTAAACTGGTCGCCCAATCAAATTTCGTTCCTGGTTGATAACGAGATTTATTACACCTATGCCCCGGCAACAAAAGATGCCAGTACCTGGCCTTTCACAGCCGACCAGTTCCTTATCCTGAATGTGGCGATGGGTGGAAATTTGGGTGGAACGGTTGATGCCACGTTTACAGAGGCCTCGATGGAAATTGATTATGTACGCGTTTACCAGAATCAGAATTAGTTCGTTTAAAGAAGAAAAGGAAGGGGGGCATTTTGCTCCCCGCTTTTCGGTTAATTTGCACGAACCAGAAGATATTAATTCAACCTAAAGAAGATGAAGATACGAGCAAAAACAATTAGATACACCGCTTTGGGCCTCTGCTTTGGGCTGACGGTTTCCTGCACGGCACCGGCAACAAACCGCCAACCGGAGACCGAAGCCGGCAATTACCAGTTGGTTTGGTCCGACGAGTTTGATTACACCGGCCTGCCCGATACCTCAAAATGGTCGTTCGATACCGAAGGAAATGCGTGGGGTTGGGGCAATAACGAAGCTCAGTTTTACACCTCGTCCGATCCCGATAATGCCAGCGTAAAAGATGGACAGCTTTTTATTACCGCATTAAAAGAGGAAACAAACGGCCATTCGTACAGCTCGGCCCGGTTGCGGACGGCTAAAAAGGGCGACTGGCTTTACGGCCGCTTTGAGGTGCGGGCAAAACTTCCTTCCGGGCGGGGAATGTGGCCGGCCATTTGGTTGCTGCCAACCGACTGGGAATACGGGGGCTGGCCCCAAAGTGGCGAAATTGACCTGATGGAAAACGTGGGCTATGCGCCCGATACCATCTTGTCCACCGTGCATACCGAAGCTTTTAACCATGTGAGAGGCACACAAAAAGGCGATTCCATAGTCATTTCAACCTGTTACACCGATTTTCATGTGTACCGGCTGGACTGGGAAGCGGACAGCATGGCCATGTTTGTGGACGGACAGCATGTGTTCACGTTTCGGAAAGAAGGCAGCTCGTTTGCCGCGTGGCCTTTCGATAAACGTTTTCACCTGCTGCTGAATGTGGCGGTTGGTGGAAATTGGGGCGGTAAATTTGGTATCGACGATAGTATTTTCCCGCGAACGATGGTGGTGGATTACGTGCGCGTGTACCAACGAAAATAAAACGGGGCAAAATCGGGAACAGCTTGCCCATCGTTGCCACGAGTTTGTTAGTTTTGCCGCATGACTTTGATTGACGTAAACAAGGTAAAACAACCCAAAAACATCATCTTCGACCTGGGCGGCGTATTGCTGGCAATTGACGTGCAACGAACCATTGAGGCTTTTGGGCGACTGGGTATGCCAGAACTGATTAAACCGGGGGGCTGGGGCTACGGGCATCCGGTTTTTTTAGAGATGGAAGCCGGCAGGCTGAGCGAGGGGCAGTTCCGCGACGGGATACGCAAACTGTTGCCACGCCCGGCCGGTGACCAGGACATTGACACGGCCTGGTGTGCCATGATTATTGACTACTTTCCCGAACGGATCGATTTGTTGAGGCGCCTTTCAGACAATTTTCAGCTTTATCTTTTTTCGAATACCAATTCCATTCATATCCGGCATTTTCAGCAATTGTTCTGCCGGCGTTTCGGTCACCCGTTATCCGCCTTGTTTGTGAAGGATTACTATTCGAGCGACATTGGTTTGCGAAAACCGGCCACAGAGAGTTTTGAATACGTGCTAAATAATGCCGGGCTGAAGGCTTCGGAAACCCTGTTTATCGACGACTCGGATGCCAACATTGAAGGGGCAAAAAAAACGGGTATGAGCACCATTTGGCTCACACCCGGTTCCGATTTGTTATCGTTTTTCTAGTGATGTTCGTCTCGGTCGCGCCAGTCGCCGTTTTCACGTACCAGGCTTTCCAGTTCGTAAACAGCATTCTCGTACGGGATGTGCCGCTTTTTCAGCGTTTGGCCTTTGTATAAATTCACTTTCCCGTTGCCGGCCCCCACAAAACCATAATCCACATCGCCCATTTCGCCGGGGCCGTTTACCACGCAGCCCATTACTCCAATTTTGAGGTGGTTCAGGTGGTTGAAGTGTGCTTTTATTTGGCGGGTGGTTTCGTGCAGGTCGAACAGGGTACGGCCGCAACCGGGGCAACTTACAAACTCGGTTTTGCTCACCCTCATCCGGCTGGCTTGCAAGATGGAAAAGCTTAAATCTTTCAGGTCGGTGAAGGTAATGTTGTCGCCTTCGTTGGTAATGCAAATACCATCGCCATAACCGTCAATCAGCAAGCCGCCCAAATCAATGGAGGCTTTAATTTGCAAATCTTCCAGGCTGCTTTCCTTGTACGAGCGTAAAATAACCACCGGGACTTTCCAGATATGCGATTCAAGGGTCATAAAGAACGCCCTCAATTCGGCAAATGGGTTTTTATTGAAGCTTTCGAGGATAAGTACCGTTTTGCGGGTCTGTTTCAGTTTGGTAATTATCTCGGGGTTTTCGGCCATAAAGCGATCGAACTCCATTTTGTTGGTCCGGATAAATTTAAGCTGTCCCCAGTGGCTGCCGCCAAACAGGTATTCTTCCAAATCCAGGATTGGGTATACATTGCCTTCTAGGTCGGCAATTTGATCGCCATTCAGGAAATAATCGGGTATTTGCTTGCCGCGCATGGGCAGCACCTCGTTTAGTCCGCGGTCGCGCAGGTCGGCGATAACTACCGGCAGTTGGCGCCCTCCCATGTTCATCACCGGACGGGTTGAGCGGCGTTCGTACTCGAACGGGTTGGTCTGGGCAAACAGCGGCGCTGTTATCGGCTGATGGTTCTGATAGGTTTTGATGTGGGCGACCATTTTCCGGGCCACCGGGATTTCTTTCTCGGGGGCTTCGGTAAGCGACACGCGAATGGTATCGCCAATGCCGTCGGCCAGCAAGGTGCCAATCCCAACGGCCGATTTAATGCGGCCGTCTTCGCCTTCGCCAGCCTCGGTTACGCCCAGGTGCAGCGGAAATTCCATGTCTTCCAGCCGCATCCGTTTGTTTAGCAGGCGAACCGTGTAAACCATCATCCGCGTATTGCTCGATTTGATGGAAATAACCACGTTGTTAAAATTCTGGCGTTTGCAAATACGCAAGTACTCCATTACCGACTCCGAAATGCCGGTGGGCGTGTCGCCGTAGCGGCTCATAATGCGGTCGGACAGCGAGCCCTGGTTGGCGCCTATGCGCAGTGCCGTGTCGGTTTGGCGGAGCACTTCGAGGAAGGGGACAAATTGCTCTTCAATTTTCTTTAATTCCTCTTTGTATTCTTCGTCGGTATAAATGTGGTGCTCGAAACGGGCCCGTTTATCGTAAAAATTCCCGGGGTTGATGCGTACTTTCGAGATATACTTGGCTGCAATTTCGGCCAGTTTAGGGTTGAAGTGCACATCGGCAATCAGCGAGTTTTCGTAGCCTCGGGCAACCAATTCTTTTTTAATATTTTTCAGGTTTTCGGCGTCGGTCATCCCTTTCACGGTCACCCGCACGTAATCGGCCCCTGCTTTAATGATGCGGATAATCTGGTCAACCGTGGCATCGGTATCTTTCGAGTCGGTGTCGGTCATGGATTGAATTCGGATCGGATAATCGCCTCCCACCGGTATTTTGCCTACCTGCACCACCGATGTGTGCTGGCGTTGGTACCTGGTAATGTCTTTGATATAATTAAAATTCCGATCTTCCATGTTCAATCAAGGGTTTTTTGAGAAGCTGCAAAGTTAAATTAAAGTTAACAAAATCAAAGCTTCCGGAGCTAAAATACATGAAAATTGTCAGGCTGCAAGGCCAAAAAGCCACCTTCGTTGCCAATTGCATCGTCCTGAAAGAAAAAGTATAGCCAACTGCTTTCGCAAACAAACGGGCACGAAAACAAGAAACGTAAATTGAAGCAGAAACAGCTTAGCTGAACGTTAAATTTGAGCGATCAATCCGGCGTGGAATCCGGTCAATTTCGTTACTTTGACCGTGTAACCCGGTAATATTCGTTTATGAGTATCCGCATCAACCAGATTTCGAAATACTACGGCAAGCAATTGGCCCTGGATAACCTGAGCCTTGAGCTGGGGCGGGGTGAATTGGTTGGTTTTTTGGGCCCCAACGGCGCCGGCAAGTCAACGCTGATGAAAATAATCACCGGCTTTTTACCGGCCAGCTCGGGGCAGGTATTTATCAATGGCCAGGAAGTATCGCCCCTCAACTACCACATCCGCAGCCAGCTGGGTTACCTGCCCGAACATAACCCGCTGTATACCGAGCTGTATGTTCGCGAGTACCTTCAACTTACCGCTGGTATGTATGGGTTGAAAAACAAGAAACTGGCTGCCGAACGGGTTATCGAAATGACCGGACTGGGGCCCGAACAACACAAAAAAATTGGCGCCCTCTCCAAAGGCTACCGGCAACGGGTGGGTTTGGCGCAAGCCCTGGTTCACGACCCCGATATCCTTATCCTCGACGAGCCAACTACCGGCCTCGACCCAAACCAGCTCGAAGGCATCCGAGCCCTCATCCGCCGTATCAGCCGCGAAAAAACCGTGCTGTTTTCGACCCACATTATGCAGGAAGTTGAAGCCATTTGCAACCGGGTGCTCATTGTTAACCGGGGACAACTGATTGCCGACAGCCCGGTGGACCGGCTGGTAAACGGACAGCTGTTTTCGGGGCAGCAGGTGGTTGTTGCGTTTGCCGAGGACGTACAAGCCGGGCAACTAAGCCAGGCCTTGGGCCTTGCTGCTGCCGAGCACCTGCCCGAAGGCGGTTTTTTGGTAACAGCCAGCGGCAATGCCGATATTCGCCCCCAGCTGTTCCGGTTTGCAGTCGATAACCAGCTCACCATCCTTACCATGCACGAGCGGCAAACCAGCCTCGAAACCGTGTTCCACCGGCTTACCAACAACGGAGACAAATAACCGCCAGCCATATAACCGAAGCCTGACAGGTTGATAACGCCTGCCAGGCTTTGGTTTTTAATTGTGCGAACGCTGATCGCGTTTCCCTTTTTTCTCCAGCCGTTTTTCTTTCAACGACTTTGCCGGTTCTTTTTTAGTGCTCTTCTTCGCATCGTGGGTTTTTGACATAGCCTCTAGTTTTAATGTTAATATCGAAAAATCAATGCAATGGTTTGCACCTGGCATTACGTATTTTGGGCAGGGCATGTTCCGGTACGGGCCCTTTTTTTTCAATACGAACAGTTTTTTTTAGGTTGAAAAGTTTAAAAAACCTGCCATGATTTTAAAAAAACCTTCCGGGGCTTTGTTGTGCAGCTCCGGGCAACAGGCTGCCGGTAACTACGGGAAGCCAGAAACCGGGGCGATTTGTTGCCGGTAATTACGGGAAGCCAGAAACCGGGGCGACAGGTTGCCGGTAATTACGGGAAGCCAGAAACCGGGGCGATAGGTTGCCGGTAACTACGGCAAGCCAGAAACCGGGGCGATTTGTTGCCGGTAACTACGGGAAGCCAGAAACCGGGGCGATTGGTTGCCGGTAATTACGGCAAGCCGGCAACCGGAAGTAGAGGGAACAAAATCAAAAAAAAGCTTTTTTTTCCGGAAAAAGCTGGTGATAAATTCATTTTATAGTGATAAATTGAGGAACAAATAATTCTAACCCATAATACGATGAAACCAGAACTGGAACGATTACGGGTTGGCAGTTTAACCAACCTCGAAGCCGGGCAACTCATTAACCGGCACCTCGACGACCTGGGCACCGTTAGCCCCACGCTACAAACCGACGGGCCGTACACCACCTACGTACACCGCCTTACCACCCAATTGGCTATTTACGATT
>JBKEAN010000005.1:0-6141 GCA_047972415.1 Mangrovibacterium sp. | reverse complement strand
ATGGAATATGCTGCACCGGTACCGGTTTTTCCCGAAATGGCAACTGCACTGCCCGATTTTGGCACACAATCGGTTAATTCGCTCATGGTGGCAGGCATTGCCAATCCCGACCAGTTCCGCAACTATTTGGCGTCGGTGTCGAACCTCAAGGACGAATTGGTGTTTAGTGACCATCATCAATTCAGCAACGGCGATTTCAAAAAAATTGAGCAACTTTTCGAAAGCCATCAGTCGGCAAGCACTTATGTTTTTACAACCGAGAAAGATGCCACGAGGTTGCGTGCAAATACGGCATTGAGTGATACATTAAAAGCACATTTGTATTATATTCCGATAACTATCAAATTCCTCGATCACGAGGGTAAAAGTTTTGACAAAAAAATTGTAGGCTATGTTAAAGACAATCGAAGCAACCGCCAGTTACATCAACGAACAAATAAATTGTAAGCCAGAAATCGGTATTATCCTGGGCTCGGGGCTAGGTGGGCTGGTGAAGGAGATTGAAATTGAAAAAAAAATCCCGTACAGCCAGATTCCCAATTTCCCGGTTTCGACCGTTGAGGGGCATAGCGGCCACCTGATTTCGGGAAAGCTTGGCGGCAAACAAGTGCTGGCCATGCAGGGCCGTTTTCATTATTACGAAGGTTACAACATGAAAGAAGTGACCTTCCCGGTGCGGGTAATGAAAAAATTGGGAATCAGTCACTTGTTTGTGTCCAATGCAACCGGTGGCTTGAACCCCGATTTTAAAATCGGCGACCTGATGATTATCAGCGACCACATCAACATGTTTCCCGAACACCCGCTGCACGGGAAAAATATTGCCGAGCTGGGGCCGCGTTTCCCAGATATGAGCCAGGCTTATTGCAAAGAGCTTCGGCAACGGGCCAAATTAATCGCCATAAAAAGCAAAATTGAAATAAAAGAAGGTGTTTATGTTGGCGTTCAGGGGCCAACCTTCGAAACGCCTGCCGAATATAAAATGTTTCGCATCCTGGGGGGCGACGTGGTGGGCATGTCAACGGTTCCCGAAGTCATTGTGGCCCGCCATATGGACATGAAAGTATTCGGTATTTCCATTGTAACCGATAGCGGCGTTCCGGGCGAAATTGTGGAAATTTCGCACGAAGAAGTTCAGGAAGTGGCCATGCGCTCGGAGCCGCACATGACCCGGATTCTGAAAGAACTGATTGAAACTATCTGATATGGAGAAGTTGCTGCTGCTGGCTTTGGCGCCAATCGCCATTTTGCTCACATACATTTGGCTGCGCGACAAATACGAAAAAGAGCCTTGGCAGATGCTGTTAAAAGCATTGGTTTTGGGTGGTTTGTCGGTTATTCCAATCCTGTTGGTGGAGCGTGGGTTAATGAGTTTGATTGACCTGTTCGGCGGCTACATGCGCGTGTTTTGGAATGCCTTTGTGGTAGCAGCCTTCACCGAAGAGCTATTTAAGTTTCTGTTTTTGTACGGTTTAATTTGGAAAAGCACGGAATTCAACGAAAAGTTTGATGGGATTGTTTATGCCGTGTTTATTTCGCTTGGTTTTGCCGCCGTAGAAAACGTGCTGTATGTGACCCGCTACGGGCACGACGTTGGAGTCATCCGTGCACTCACAGCTGTTCCCGCACATTTTCTGTTTGGCGTTAGCATGGGTTACTTTTTTGGCATGGCTCGTTTTCTGGCTGCAAAACGAACCCTGATGATGCGCAACGCGCTGTTGGTTCCGATTGTGCTACATGGTATTTACGATTTTATCCTCATGTCTCAAAACCCTTGGCTGCTGCTGGCGTTTATTCCTTTTGTAATATGGATGTGGCGTTTTGGTATGAAGCGGATGAACGAGCTCTCGGCCAGCTCCATTTTCAGTTACGACTTTCGTCCGGAGGACAATCCTTTTAAACAACCTGATAACCATTAGTATGAAGCTCCCCGAATTTAAAAATATCGAACAGGCACACGAGCTTATAAAACCGTTTGTTCACCGTACGCCGGTTTTAAGCTCGGGTACACTAAACCGGATTCTGAATTGCGAGCTGCATTTTAAGTGCGAGAACCTGCAAAAAGTTGGGGCTTTCAAATTCAGAGGAGCCTGCAATGCCGTGTTTTCGCTCAGCGATGCCGACGCTACCAGGGGTGTTTGTACACATTCGTCAGGAAACCATGCGGCAGCATTGTCTTTGGCGGCTGCTATGCGGGGAATTCCCGCTTACATTGTAATGCCACGCACCGCCCCGTCGATAAAAAAAGAAGCGGTTCAGTCGTACGGAGGACAGATAACGTTTTGTGAGCCAACACTTGAGGCACGCGAAACTACATTGTCCAAAATTGCAGCCGAAACAGGTGCCGTCGAAATTCATCCTTACACCAACTTCAATGTAATTTGCGGACAGGGTACAGCCACCAAAGAATTGATTGAAGATGCCGGCCTCTTCGACGTGATTATGTGCCCCGTTGGGGGTGGTGGTTTGCTAAGTGGAACGGCTATTACTGCCCGCGCCCTCAATCCGCAAGCCCTTGTAATTGCGGCAGAACCCGAAGGTGCCGACGATGCTTTCCGCTCGTTTCACGCCCATAAGCTAATTCCGTCAGTCAACCCAAAAACCATTGCCGATGGTTTGCTTACTTCAGTAGGCGAAATCAACTTTCGCATTATTCAGCGTAAAACCGACCAAATTGTAACCGTTTCGGAACGTGGTATTGTGCGTGCCATGCGCCTGATTTGGGAACGGATGAAAATTATTGTGGAGCCTTCGTCGTCGGTACCGCTGGCCGCTATTCTCGAAAACAAACTGGATGTACGGGGCAAAAAGGTTGGCATCATCCTTAGCGGGGGCAACGTTGATTTGGAGAAACTCCCCTTCCGCGACTTTGTTTAAATTTCGACTAACGGGCTATTTAGCCTGATAAGTGCCTATTCGTTCCAACCTGTCCGATGCTGCTAAGCCATTTGGGTTGCAGCCGGGTTCGCCCTCCGGAATGGCAATTCCCAGCTTGGCGTAGTAATCAACCCAAGTCGTTAAAAAGCTGCCGTCAGTGGGGTCTTTAAAGCTCATGGGGTTTAGTGTAAAGAGGCCGTCGGCGGCAAAGGCTTTGTAAATAAACTCGGAACAGTAGTGAGCCGAGTCCGAAAGCACATAACTAAAGTTGTAAGGCTTGCCAAGCATGCTGTGTGCGCGTTTCAGGGCTTGCGGAATGGCTTTTTGCCAAGCCTTTTCCGGGCGGTAAACCACTGTTTCAACCGGCTCGCCGTCGGCTTGTAAAAATTCGGTCAGGCTTACCCGACAAGTACCGGTTTCGGGGGCAGCATGCAGAACAAATAGTTGTCCGTTTTCATCGGTTTCGAGCAAACCCACATGCGAGAAATGGGTTTCGGCGCTAGTTTGTGTCACTTGATCGATCGCATTGCTCAGTCTGCTGTTACCGGCGCCCTGAAATAGCAAGTCGCCGTTTTGTAAGTCTGGCTTTTTTGGGTTGCCTGTACACGAAATCAATACGACGAGCAAGGCCATTCCGTTCAATTTTAGTTTGAATGTGTTCATCTTAAAAATCAATTTTTCCTCGGTTTAGTTTCCGTTCTGCACGTATTCTTTTGACTTGAATGCGGCGTTCCACCGATGCTCGGGTTGGCTGGCTTGCACGTCGTTTGCGAACCGGCTTCAGCGCTTTGGCGAGCAGTTCGTAAAAACGCGCCACCACCAAATCTTTGTTGCGAAGTTGGGAACGGTCTTCCTGGCTGGACAAAATAAGTACACCTTCGACGGTCAATCGCGAAGCCAGCTTTTGCAGCAGGATTGTTTTTTGGGTATCGGTAAGCAAGGCCGAGTTGGAAACATCGAAACGCAGCTCGACTCGCGAGTTCACCTTGTTCACATTTTGCCCGCCGGGGCCGCTGCTCCGCGAAGTCCGGAATTCAAATTCGCTGCTCAAATCGGGTACCGGTGTTTGCAGGTTTTCCATGTGGTAAATATAGCAGTTTCAGCGCAGAAGTGTTCAAATACAACAATGGCATTCTTTGGTGTTTATCCTGTCAGGCTGTTGTTTGCCTGCCCATAGCTGCTATTTGTCGAAAACGAGATTGGGCATGGCCTTCGTTTTATACTTTTGGCATGAAGTTTACCTTAAACGAAAGAAACAATGCAATCACACGAAATTGATTACAAGATAACAGGGCACGATGTGCAAATGGTTGAAGTGGAGCTGGATGCCGGCGAAACCGTTATCGCTGAGGCCGGAGCCATGTTGTATATGGAAGACGGGATTACGTTTGAATCAAAGTTGGGCGATGGTTCCAATCCCCAGGCGGGCTTCTTCGATAAGTTGATGTCGGCTGGTTCAAGGCTGATTACAGGTGAGTCGGTTTTTCTGACCCACTTTACCAACCGGGGCTGGGGAAAAAGGCACGTGGCTTTTTCGGCTCCCTACCCGGGTACCATTATCCCCATGGATTTGCACCAGATGGGCGGACACATTATTGTTCAAAAGGATGCCTTTTTGTGTGCCGCGATGGGGACCAAAATCTCAATTACTTTCAACAAGCGCCTAGGTGCCGGTTTCTTTGGGGGCGAAGGCTTTATTATGCAACAACTTCAGGGCGACGGAAAGGCTTTTGTACACGCAGGAGGAACAGTCATTGAGCGCTACCTGAACAACGAAACCCTGCGGGTGGACACGGGTTGCATTGTGGCCTACGAGCCGCAAATTGATTTTAGTGTGGAGCAAGCCGGAAACCTGCGGTCGATGGTGTTTGGCGGCGAGGGTATTTTTTTGGCCACCCTGCGTGGTACCGGGCGCATTTGGTTGCAGTCCATGCCAATACGCAAGTTGGTTCGTGCGCTGAGCCCCGGTGGCGGCAACCAGCGCAAAGAGTCGGGCGGTTTGCTCAACCAGTTTTTGCAGGATTAGCTGTTGTTTAGTTGGTTTTAGTTTATAATCTCCAATCCTTTTTTTAATAAAAAGGCCCGTGCAGTATCTATTGCCGGGCTTTTTATTCGTTGAGAGGTTCATGTGATGTAGCAACGTTGAATTGTTGAACAGCAACGCCTCTTGAATCACTTTTTGCGGAAGAAAATCTGGATGGGAACTCCCGAAAAGTTGAATTTCTCGCGAATTTGGTTTTCAATGTAGCGCCGGTACGGCTCTTTAACGTACTGTGGCAGGTTGGCAAACAGCGCAAACGATGGTGTTGGGCTGGGCAACTGCGTGGCATACTTTATTTTTACGAACTTCCCTTTAATCGAGGGTGGAGGGTAACGCTCAATGGCTTCCAGCAACACTTCGTTCAGTACCGAAGTTTTCACTTTTTGCGATTTGTTTTGGTAAACCTCCACGGCTGTTTCCAATGCTTTAAAGATACGTTGCTTGGTCATGGCCGACATAAACACGATGGGTACATCGGTAAAGGGGGCAATGCGTTCGTGAATTTCTTCGGTAACTTTTTTCACCGAGTTGGTGTCTTTTTCCATCACGTCCCATTTGTTTACCAGGATGACCACGCCTTTTTTGTTGCGCAGTATCAGGTTAAAAATGCTTACGTCCTGCGCTTCGACCCCACGGGTGGCATCAATCAGCAGCAAGCACACGTCGGCCTCCTCGATGGTGCGCACCGAGCGGAGTACCGAGTAAAACTCCACATCTTCTTTCACTTTGGCTTTTTTGCGCAAGCCGGCCGTATCAACCAGGTAAAAGTCGTGGCCAAACTTGTTGTATCGCGTGTTGATGGCATCGCGTGTGGTGCCGGCAATGTCGGTTACGATGGTTCGTTCTACCCCAATAAGGGCATTAATGAAGGACGACTTACCCACGTTAGGACGGCCAACCACGGCAAAGCGAGGTATGTTTTCTTCAATTATTTCGCGCTCTTTTTTGGGGAAGGCAGCCACTACATCATCCAGCAAATCACCGGTGCCGCTACCGTTCATCCCAGAAATGGGGTACAGTTTCTCTCCCAGTCCGAGCGCATAAAACTCGTTGGCATCCATAATGCGTTGGTTGTTGTCAACCTTGTTTACCACCAGAAAAACGGGCTTGTCAACCCGTCGGAGGATGTGTGCCACGGCTTCGTCCAAATCCGTAATACCGCCTTCAACGTCCACGACAAAAAGTATCACATCGGCCTCGTCAATGGCAAGGCGTACCTGTTT
>JBKEAN010000070.1:0-9573 GCA_047972415.1 Mangrovibacterium sp. | reverse complement strand
GGCCATACTTAAAAGCGGGCTGAAAAATTAAGGCTGAAGTTTGGCGACAAACGGTAACCATTTGAATAACGTTCGAAGTACAAATCGCCGGAGCGATAATACAAGCCGCCGTTGACGTGAACCCGTGTACAGTTTCCGGGTAAATCAACAAAAACATAGTTGGCCGGAATTTCGGCTCTCACGTAGCCAACCTGCGGATAGTGCCGGTAATAATAACCACCGTGGTAGTAAAAATCGCCGTTGGCATAGTGCAAGCGGAGCGGAGTGCTGTAAAAGTTGCGGTAAACATACCCGTATTTTGGGTGATGATAAGCATATCGGCTATCGTGGTAGCGATTGTTCGTCGAATGTACATCGTTGTGGCGGTGATTCGGATGACGATCGTTATCGAAATGATAATCCCGGTCGCTACGGGAATAGTTGTTTCTCTCGGGCTGGTGATTCTGCTTTTTATTGTATTTGTATTCTTTTTTGTTTCCGGCGTTCCGGCGTTCCGTGTGTTGGGCCGAAGCAGTAAAACTAACCAACCCGAATGTGGCAACCAATGCCACTGCTGCTATTTGTGTTTTAAATGAAGTTTTCATGGTACAACGTTTTAGAAGTTTTACATTTAAAGTGCTTTTCTTTTACCGGTATCAGCTGTACATGAAAATACAAAGTACATGCCAAAATCAAAACATGCAGAAAAACAGCCAGTTGCCAAATTCGTTCTACTTACAATTTTCATCAGTAAGTAATTTGTTTTTCAATGGCCTGATGGAACTCACATGCTGCTGAAAATTATTTTCACCTCGTGTTAGTATTCGTGGCAACGTGTTCGTTTCAACAATGGCTTCCCAAATGCAAATAGAATGTTATTTTTGCTGCAAAATTCTTTGAAACGTGGGACGAATATTAGCGATTGATTACGGAAAAAAACGGGTTGGGCTGGCTGTAACAGACCCGCTTCAGATTATTGCCAACAAACTGACGACCGTTCCCAGCAACGAGATTTTTGATTTTCTGAAAGCCTATTTTCAGCGCGAAAATGTTGAACAAGTTGTGATTGGTTATCCGCTGCAAATGAACAATGAAGCGTCGGAGTCGGTTTTGTATATCAACCCATTTCTGAAGCGGTTTCAGAAATTGTTTCCGGAAATGCCCATTGAGCAGGTTGACGAGCGTTTTACCTCGCGCATGGCATTTCAAACCATGATTGACGCCGGGCTGAAAAAGAAAGACCGGCAAAACAAAGAAACGGTTGACGCGGTTGCTGCAACCATTATTTTGCAAAGTTATTTGGAACAAAAAAAATATAGATAAATGATTTACCCGATTACCGTTTACGGAGAACCTTTGCTGCGGAAAGTTTGCAAACCAATTTCGCCGGATTACCCCGATTTTAAGAAATTGGTTGAAGATATGTTTGAAACCATGTACCACTCGGATGGTGTTGGTTTGGCAGCCCCGCAAATTGGCCTTCCAATCCGGATGTTTGTTGTTGATGCCTCGGCTGTTGCCGACGACGAACCGGAGCTGGAAGGTTTCAAAAAAGCATTTATTAATCCGGAAATACTGGAACTCCGTGGCGACGAGTGGACGATGAATGAGGGATGTTTGAGCTTGCCCGAAATCCGCGAAGATGTTTCGCGGCCCGAATTTGTGAAAATTAAATATCACGACGAGAATTTTAACGAACACATTGAAGAGTTCGGCGGTTTTGCTGCCCGTGTCATTCAGCACGAATACGACCATTTGGAAGGCAAACTGCTCGTTGACTATTTGAGCCCGCTGAGAAAGCGGATATTAAAAAGCCGGCTCACAAACATTACCAAGGGAAATGTAAAAACCAGCTACCGCATCCTCGTCCCAGGCTCACGTAAATAACTGTATTACTGTAAATAAGGGGATTTCAGTTTAAAATCTCCTTATTCATCAAAAAAAAAACCGCTAAAAAACCGGACTAAAATTTCGGATTAACGTACAACGCAGGTAAAGCTTGCCTGACGATGAAATTTTTTCAAAATAACCCCTTGGTCCGTATCCTGCTTTTTTGGATGTTTGGGCTGTTAACCGCCAAATTTGCCTGGCCTGTATTGCTATTGCCCGCCCTCGTTTTTCCATTTGCCCTGTTCTGGTACCTAAAACTTCGCCGATCCCGAAAGTACCCGTTCGATGTGGCAGCTTCGGTACTAATTGCCACAACACTAATTTTGCTATCGGCAGTAAATTTCGATCTACACCATCCAAAAATTCCGTCAAGTCAACCACCCGGAACAAAGTTTTTGGGCCGACTGGACGAAAGCACTGCCGAAAAAGCCAATAGCTATCAATCGGTTTTAACCATTATCCAGGCTGAAAACGATTCACTAATTGGGCAACAGGTTGCCGTATTGTTTGAAAAAACAGAAAATGCGGCCACGCTGGAAACCGGACAAGTTATTTTCGGACAAACCAAACTGCAACGAATTGAAAATAACGGGAACCCATTCGAATTCGACTATCAGACCTATATGGCACAGCAAGGCATTTATTTTCGCTGCTTTCTTGCTTCGAAAAACTACCGTGTTGTAAATTTCAGAAAAGATAACCTGGCGGTTTGGTCGGAGCAAATCAGGGAGAAGTTGTTGGAGATGCTCGGGGCAAAATTGAAAAAGAAGGAAAGTAAGGAGATTATCCCGGCGCTAACCTTAGGCTACCGCAAAGATTTGCAAAGCGAAACCCGCGATTGGTTTGTTCGCACTGGCGCTATGCACGTACTTGCCGTATCGGGCCTTCACGTGGGGCTTATTTACCTTATTTTATCGCGCCTGTTTTTCTTTTTCGATCGGTATCGGTGGGGCAAATGGGTTAAAATAATTGTTGTTGGCGGCTTGCTCTGGGCTTACGCCCTCATTACCGGGCTTTCGCCTTCGGTTCAGCGGGCCACACTCATGTTCTCGTTTGTGCTGGTAGCCCAAAGTTTACGCCGAAATTCGTCGGTTTACAACACCATTGCAGGTTCAGCCTTGTTTTTGATGCTCTTCGACCCCGACATTATTTTTGCAGTTGGCTTTCAGCTTTCGTATGCTGCGGTATTGAGCATTGTGTACTTCTATCCAAAACTGGAAGCTTTGTTGCCGGTAAAAAACCGCCTGTTGAAATGGTTTTGGCAACTGTTTTGCGTATCGTTTGCAGCTCAAATAGGCACTTTCCCCTTGTCTATTTATTATTTCAGCCAGTTCCCTGTATATTTCTGGCTCAGCAACTTTATTGTTATTCCGGCTGCTTTTGTTATCCTTGCTGGTACGTTTGCTTTTTTTCTTTTGTACCCGCTTCCGGCAATCAGCCGTTTAATAGCCAACGCACTCGATTACACTACCAGCACCATGTTGCAAGCGCTCGAATGGATTGGCAGCCTACCACAGTCGGTTGTATCCGGAATTTCAATTTCGTTTGCCCAACTTATTATTCTACTGCTGCTTATTCTGTTGCTGGTTTTGTTTATCGAGTACCGAAAACCAAGGTATTTTTTGGGTTTCGCCCAGCTGGTTCTTTTATACCTGGTTTTGGGCTTTACAAACAAACTGGGTTTGCTTAACCAACACCAATTGCTGGAATACCGGGGGAAGCAGAATTTTTACCAGTTTGTTTCGGGTCGCGAGTCGGTTATTGTTTGCCCGGATAGCAGCCAGGTTAACCCACTTGTTTACAGCGCTGCCATTCAGCAACTGCACCTTCGCCCACCAAAAATAATTGAATGGCACCCCGGTTGCGTACACAATCAGGGACCAATCCTTATTCATAACCAACTCATTCAGTTTGGGAAAAACAGTTATATTGTCCGTACTGATTCGAAACAAAAGTTTAGCTTGACGAAAAACGGGGATAAAAGTGGGCACTAGCCAGCGGCAACAGAAAAAACAAGTTCAGCAAACAGCTATATTACCAATGATATTTATCAGCAAACAGTTACCATCTACCTTATTTACTGTCGCTTAATACAAACCAAAAAACTCGCCCAAAGCTATGGGATTTGACGATTTTATATCTTACTTTGCTAAGCTTTTTTAAAACGCATTCTAAAACTATTCGATGAAAATTGTAATTGTTGGTGCCGGAGAAGTAGGTACACATCTTGCAAAAATGTTGAGCCGGGAAGATCACGACATTGTTCTGTTGGACGATGATACCGAAAAATTGAACAAACTGTCCAGTCAGGTTGATCTCTTAACCATTACCGGTTATGCCAATTCTTTTAAAGACTTAAAAGACGCGGGCGTATCAAAAGCCGACCTGCTGATTGCGGTTACCCCTTACGAAGAACGGAACATTATGGCCTCTGTAATGGCCAAGGACATGGGTGCTTTACAAACGGTAGCCCGCATTAATAATGGCGAATACCTGGAAGAAAAGTACAAGGAAAAATTGCGCAACCTGGGGGTCGATGAACTGATTTACCCCGAAAGCCTGGCCGGAAAAGAAGTTGCATCGTCGGTTAAACAAGTTGGAACACGCCAATTGATCGAGTTTTCGGGCGGAAAACTAATCCTGATGGGGATAAAGATTCGCGAAAATGCCCCCGTCCTCAATAAAACATTCGAAGAACTCTCGTATATCGAATCCGAAATAAGGGCCGTGGCGATCAACCGCGAAAATAAAACCATTATCCCGCATGGACACGATTACGTACGCACCGGCGATATTATCTTCTTCATCACTACCCGTAATTACCAGAATAAAGTGTTTGAAATGACCGGAAAAGAAATTTTTCCGGTACGAAACATTATGATTTTGGGCGGAAGCCGGATTGCCCAGAAAACCGTTGAACGCCTGGGCGACCATTACAACATAAAAATCATTGAAACAGACAAAATCCGCAGCCAAAAAATAGCCGACCGCTTCGAAAACATACTCGTAATCAACGGCGATGGGCGTAACCTCGATTTGTTAAAAGAAGAACGCATTGAACGGATGGATGCCTTTATTGCCGTAACCGGAAATTCCGAAACCAATATCCTGTCATGCCATATGGCCAAAACAATGGGGGTAAAACGTACGGTAGCCGAAGTTGAAAACATTGATTTTATGGGAATTGCCGAGAGCATGGACATTGGTAGCCTAATAAACAAGAAACTAATTGCAGCCAGCTACATTTACAAATACACCCTGGGGGCCGAAGTTGCACAATCGAAATGTTTAACCGCGTCGGATGCCGAAGTTTTTGAATTCATCATCAAAGAAGATTCGAAAATTACACAAGCTCCCATTTCCCAGATCGACTTTCCGTCCGATGCCACCATTGGCGGTATTGTGCGGGGGCAAATGGCTTTTGTAGCCAAAGGCGATACCCAAGTTCAGGCGGGCGACAAAGTTGTCGTTTTTGTTCTGCCATCAGCAATTCGCAAACTCGAAAAATTCTTTAAATAATCACCAAGTTTCCTATTCAGCATGTTCAACGTCAAAGCCATTATAAAGATTCTCGGGTTTTTATTGTTCGTTGAAGGCGTATTCATGCTGCTGGCAATGGGCATTGCCCTGTTGTACGGAGGCCCCGATAGCCATGCGCTGTTCTATTCGGCACTGATAACAATAACTACAGGCGGAATTGCCGTTGGGACAATGTTTAAGGCCGAAAAACGGCTCAGTAAAAACGATGGTTTTATTATTGTCAGCCTCGTGTGGGTTGTCTTTTCGTTTTTCGGAAGCCTGCCCTACCTGATAAGCGAAACAATTCCCAATCTGACCGACGCATTTTTCGAAACCATGTCGGGCTTTACAACTACCGGCTCATCAATTTTAAACAATATTGAAGCGTTGCCACATGGCATCCTGTTTTGGCGAAGCCTCACCCAATGGCTTGGTGGAATGGGAATTATTGTGCTATCGCTAGCCATTTTACCGGTTTTCGGGATTGGTGGTATGCAGTTGTTTGCTGCCGAAGTGCCAGGCCCGGTCCCCGATAAGCTGAACCCAAAAATTCAGCAAACGGCCAAAAACCTGTGGGCCATGTACCTCTGTTTTACAATTGCCGAGAGCCTGTTGCTATGGGCCGGTGGCATGGGCCTGTTCGATGCTGTAAACCACTCGTTTACAACAATGGCAACCGGTGGCTACTCCACAAAGCAAGCATCGGTAGCCTATTGGGATTCAGCCTATATCCAATATGTAATCGTATTTTTTATGTTCCTGGCCGGGATGAACTTCACCCTCTCCTATTCGGCTATCCTGGGAAAATTTGACAAAGTATATAAAAACGAAGAGTTTAAATACTACGTGCTGTTTATCGTTATTTTCACCGCCTTTATTTTTTCGGGTTTGTTGCTCACAACCCAACTGGGTTACGAACAAGCTTTTCGCGACACCCTGTTCCAGGTTGTATCTGTGATTACCACAACAGGGTTTGCCACAGCCGATTACCTCACATGGATGCCGTTTCTGTGGGTCATGCTGTTTACCTTGTTTTTCTTTGGCGGCAGCGCAGGTTCAACCGGTGGGGGTATCAAAATTATGCGCATCGTGCTGTTGCTCAAAAACAGCTATTACGAACTGCGCCGGCTGCTGCACCCCAATGCCGTAATTCCCGTCCGGTTCAATAAAAGGGCCGTTTCCGAACAAATTATCACCAACGTGCTGGCCTTTTTTATGATTTACCTGATGATATTTTTTGTCAGCACAGTGCTGTTCACCCTTATCGATCCCGATTTGAACTCGGCGATGGGAGCCGTAGCAACCAGTTTGGGAAACATTGGCCCGGGCTTGGGGCACTTTGGCCCCGCCGATAACTTCAGCCAACTTGCTGGTATCGGAAAGTGGTTTTTATCGTTTCTGATGCTGCTGGGCCGCTTGGAACTGTTTACCGTGCTGGTGCTGTTTTCGCCTGCGTTCTGGAAAAAATAAACCCCCAATACAGGCTCTTGTTTTTAAGCTTGAAGTTGAAACTGACAAGCCTTCAATCCAGATATTGGAGCAAATAGGCCAAACCCACCCCCAGATAAGTACCAAAAGCGTAACCCAAAATACCAACCGTGAGGCCCGAGATAATCACCTCTTTATTGCGGAGCGATGCAGCCACCACCGGAACAAAAGGTGGCGAATAAGTGAGCGCGGTGATGGTAATAATGGTCGTATCCGTATCGACCCGGAACAGCCACGACAAAAACAAGTGGACCGCCATTGCTCCAAACACGCCAAGCAACACAAACAGGAACAGGTGAATAAAATCGACATTGAACATAGCCCGAAAATCGCCCATTGACGATACCAGCAGCGAAAACGCCAAAATAAGGTACATGCCCGCCTGGAATGATGGCGTGAGCCGGTTTACCCGCCGGTTCAAACTAAACAAAAGCCCCAGCGAGGTAATACCCAGAATAACCGTGACCAATTGTGCCGATTGGGGAACCAGCAGGCTAAGCCCGCCTGCTAAACCAAAAATAAGTACCGATAAAGCCAAAGCAAGCCCCATCTGGCGAATTGACTCCCTCCGGAGCAGGCCATCGAAGTTTTCGGCACCAAAACCGTTTTCATTCTGTTCGGGAATGTCTTCGGGCTGATGGGACGAACGAAAAGCCGGCAGAAAGCGGTTGAAAACCGTTTGGGCCGAGGTGAGCAGGAAGACGAGAAAAACCGAACCAATAAGCAAATCGTAGGTATGGGTGAGGACAAACAAATTGGGCTGAACCTCCAAAGCGGTGCTTATTGCAGCCAGGTTGGGAGTTCCGCCGGTGTAAATACCGATAAGCATCCCGGCTATTTTCCAGGCTTCGGGAATGTATTTTTCGAACAAAAAGAAGCCGCCCGCCACAACCAGCACCAGCGATACCACCCCCAGCAAGAGGCTGAACAAGGCTTCTTTGGCCAGGTGCAGCCAACGGCGCAAATCGAGGGTGAACAACAATAATGGAATGGCCAGCGGGATAATGAGGCTCATAAGCAAGTCCTGCAAACGGGCAATTTGGTTAGGCAACAGGTCGGTGCCCGGTAGCAATCCTTGACTAATGGATTGATTCAACTCTTTGGCAGGTAAAAAACTGCGATGCCCCAACAGGTTGTGCCAGGCCGTAGAGCCCTCGGGCAAAAGACCAATATTTCCGAATAAAAGGCCGAAAAGATAAGCCAGCACGACTGGTCCTACTTTTGCCAAAACCTGAAACTTATGAGTCAGATAAATGAGCAAAACCGGGAAAAACAAGTAAAAAACCAACAATAGAACTAGCTGAACCATGAACCTGAAATTTTCGACATAGATAACAAAATAAGCGTAATATGCAGTCGTACCAACAATAAACGGCCAAGCGGAAATACCGGGCCTATTCGTTTAAAGGAAAATCTTTATATCTGTCAATAAGGTTTCTGGCTTTGGGCAACAACGGAATCCGACACGGATATCGGTCTTTGTCCGGTCAATGACAATCCATTCTTTCCCATCATTTCCGATTTGAACATGCTCTGGGTCAAGCGGAAAAGTTGGGGAGAAGGGAAATATTTTTTTTCTTTGCAGCAAAAACGCAGAATGGGAACAAGTGCCGAAAAGAACTTTCTTGAATTGATTTTGCCACAAGGGATTTTGGATTATTTTTTACTGTCCGACTTCGTGTCCAGTGCTTCGGAAGTCAATATCTATTTGGAAGAGAAAAACCTTGTTCCATCAGAGTACAGAAATGACAAGCTAAGTTCCAAAGGCTTCTTTGAACAGATTAGCGTACAGGATTTCCCACTGCGGGGAAAGGCTGTTTTCCTGCACATTAAACGAAGGCGCTGGCTGAACCACAATACCGGGTGCAGTCGTTTTCAGGGACTGGGAGCTGGTAGCCAACGGAACGCGAATGACCAAAGAATTCGCGTCTTTTTTAAAAGCAATATCTCGATACCCGTCCGGTAAGCTGTAATAGTCTTGGCGATTATTTTCAGGTGAATGGCAAGCAGCTTGAAGAACAATACCGCGAGCATCTGAGCGGTTTTTACCAGTGGAGTCAGTTCGAGCATGCCCAGGATTGGATATTATTTGAAGCAAATCTTGGTACCCATTTGAGCCTGGATGAAACAGCCTTGAGCCAAGGCGAGCTTTATACGGTATTGACCAACAAGGCCGCTAAGGGAAAGAAAGGCACACTGGTGGCGATGATAAAAGGAACCAATAGCCAGACGGTCAGGGCTGTACTGGAGAAGATACCACTGCGAAAACGAAAAAAAGTTGAAGAAATTACCCTGGACATGGCAGCCTGCATGGAGAACATTGCACGCTTCAGTTTTCCCTGTGCCCTGCTTGTTACGGATCGTTTTCATGTTCAGAAACTGGCCTACGATGCCCTCCAGGATATGCGCATTGCCTACCGGTGGGAAGCTATTGACCAGGAAAATAAGGAAATAGAGCTGGCTAAAGAACTCGGTCAGAAATACATTCCGGATATACTTCGCAACGGGGACACCCTTAAACAGTTACTGGCCCGCAGTCGTTACCTTTTATTCAAGATCGAATCCAAATGGACGCCCTCCCAACGGGCACGGGCCGAGGTGTTGTTTGAACGATACCCCGCACTTGAACAAGCCTACAAACTGGTGATGCAGCTCGGTGGTATTTTTCAGCATGTCAAAGACAAAGGAATTGCGTTG
>JBKEAN010000069.1:0-3331 GCA_047972415.1 Mangrovibacterium sp. | reverse complement strand
TTCCACGGGTACACCCGAAGCTTTTCGTTATACACGCCTTTTTTGATGTGAATAACGATGGGCTTGTCGGGAAATGCCTTGGTGGCATCAATGGCCGCCTGGATGGAGCTGAAATCGCCGCTGCCATCGCGGGCAACCGTCATTTCGTAGGCGACATCCTGTGCTGCCAGCTTTCCGGTATTCAGGGCCAGGAGTGCCATTATCAAAATCAATTTTAATGTTTTCATATTTTTTGTTTTTCTACCACAAAGAACCCAAAGTTGTTTCACAAAGTACACCAAGGTTTACATGCATCTTTTGACTTTTCTTTTCCTTCCATTCAATTCATCACGGATATAAAAAATTCCCTGCCAACTGAGACTGTGACTGTGACTGCGACTGCGACGTTCCACTTTTTACTTCTCACTTTTACCTTTCACCACCGGCAGCCAGTTGTCGGCAAAGGCCGGAAAAACCACATCGGCTGCAAATATATTTTCAAGGGTGTAGTTCGTTGCCTCCTCGTCAGTCAACTGGTGCGACCAGGCTACCCGGGCATCGTTGTTGGCGCCTGCCCCCGTACTTTTGTACTCGGCATAAAAGGCCGTTTGTTCGTTGGTTTCCTTGCCCCAGTTATCCCATCCTTCGGCCTTAATTTGGGTACCCAATTCACAGTTCAGGTAAACCACCTTGGAATACGGCCTCCACGGACGCCCCAGGTAGAAGGACGAAGCGGGGGTGCTTCCTGTAATTTTACAGTTGCGGAACACAAAGCCGTAGCGGCTGCTCTCGGGGGTTGATGCGGCTGTGACGTAGCCGGAGGTTTTGCAAAAAATCTCACACTCGTCGAACACACAAACCGCCCAGCCAAAAATAAAATCGACCGTCCCTTCGATGTAACAGTTTTTATAGTACTGGCGGCTACGTTCGCCTTGCGGGTACAGGGTATCCTGGTTTCCCACGAAGCGGCAGTTCACAAACATGGCCTTGTCACCGGTAACCCGAACGGCAACGGCCTGCCCTACGGGGCCAGCCGGGTTCTCGAAGGTGATGTTTCGGGCGGTAAACTCGTCGCCAAAAACAAAAAAGCCCGAGGAGCCGGTTGTTCCCATCTCTTCGCCAAAGCGGTTTTTCTTTTGCGCCCAATCGCCGTTGGTGATGATGGTTTTCAGGGGGTCTTCGCCAATAAACGTTACTTTGCGTTTACTGGTTGGCAGCACCAGCTTTTCGTTGTAAACGCCGTTTTTAATAAAAATGACGGTTTCGTTGTTCCGAAAATCGGGTACGGCGTCAATGGCATCCTGCACCGTTTTAAAGTCGGCGTTGCCACGGGCATCCACTACAAAATCGGCTTTAGGCTCTTGTGCTTCTGCAAACAAGCCGATTGTTAAAAATATCATTCCTATTATTAGTGTTCTCATAATTTATTTTTTAACACGAAGGACTCAAAGGTTTACACAAAGTACCTCAACGGAATAATTCTCCTTCGCCCCTTCATTCTTCTCACTTTTCCCTTTTTATTTTTTCCTTTCTGTCAGCCCGTTCAGGTAAATTTCCAGGTTGGTGTAGTTTTTCGAAAAGGTATAAGCGCTGCCGTCGCTTGCATTGTTCGGGTTCAGTTTACGGCGTTTCTCCCAGCTGTCGGGCATACCGTCGGCGTCGCTGTCGGTTGGTGCCGGTTCCGGTTTCAGCTCGGGCCAGCCGCCCACATCAGTCTGCGAATCAATGATGCCCGGGTAGCCCGAAGAGCTTCCCTGGTAGGTTGCAGTTCCGTTTGCCACATCGCCAACGACCCGCGCGTCAACGCCATCGCGGAACAAGCTGGCGCCGCTACCGGCCAAAACCAGCTTATAGGCTTCCTCCGGACTTTCCTGTTTAATGGGTACAAACCAGAAGGGCTTATCGGCTTTTACCTTGCTCAGCTCGGCACCTTCGTCCAAATCAACGCCACCGTTCCAGTTATCTTTCGTTACCTCGGGGCTTCCTTCTACATAATTGCCTTCAATATAAAATTGGCCAAACGGCAAGTCGGGCTGGGCACGGAACACGTTAAATATGCGGTGCGAGAGCTTGGCTGGTGTGGCTGGACCCGGTTTATAGTAATTGCCAACCAGGTTGTGCCAGGCTTTTTCGCCGGCATAGCTGCTGTTAACGCGCCAGTTATACACCACGTTGTTGCGGAAGTCAACCAAATCGGTCCAGGGAACATTGTAGCGCGAGCCGTTGAAGCGCGGGTTGCGGCTCGAATTGGAGGCGAACAAGTTGTGATGAAAGCTCACCGAGTCGCCACCCCAGATACCGCCAAAGCCGTGGTCGCCTTTTTTGTGCACCGAGTGGTTGAGCGACTCGGAGATAATGCACCACTGTACGGTGGCTTGGTGCAGTTCGTACAACGAGGCGCACTCGTCGGTAGCCCAGCTAAAACTGCAATGGTCGATCAGGATGTTGCGCTGGTTGCGGATGCTCATGGCATCGCCTTCAACTTTATTGATGTCGCCCAGCCGAAAGCGCAGGTAGCGAATAATGGCATTGCCAGCGCGGATAACTACAGGGTAGCCAGCCACACAAATGCCATCACCGGGGGCAGTTTGCCCGGCCAGGGTGAAGTCGCCGTATTTCACATTCAATTCGGATTTTAAAAAGATGGTGCCCGAAACGCGGAAGACAATGGTTCGTGCCCCTTGGGTATTTAGCGCTTCGCGGAGGCTCCCGGCTCCTGAATCGTTCAGGTTGGTCACTGCAATCACTTTCCCGCCACGGCCACCGGTGGTGTATTTGCCGGCCCCCTCGGCCCCGAGGAAGGCGATGGCTTGCTGCCGAAGCACTTTTTCGGTCTTGGCCAGCACCGGCTCGCTTACCACGATAAGCAAAACTAAAATAAGCCGGAAATAAAGGTTTTGTCGAAACATATTCAGGTTTGTTAGTTGCTTGTAAAATTACAAACTTTCTGAAATGGAGGGGTTGGCAAACTAGCGCTACAAGGGGGCTAAAATGACGGAAAGCCCGGATTATCCGAGCAGTTTTCCGTTGACACCCTTCTACCTTTCTAATTTTGTTTGAAAACCTTATTCATAAAACCAACCATGTACAATACCGTTTGGTCGAACCAGGGATGGAACAGCCAAAACGGGTGTACTTGTACATCAAACTTGTGCACCTCGTTGTAAATGCCAAACTCGTTGAGCATAAATAGCATTTCGTGCTGGCCAGCCGTAAAACGTGGGAAACCGCTATTCAAAAACATGACCGGAACCGACTGCTCGTTCACCCAGTAGATTGACGAAGCTTCTTTCCAGCGGTCGGGACGGCTCAAAAAGTCGCCTTCGAGCCATTGCACATCGGGCGAATCGGG
>JBKEAN010000068.1:0-6676 GCA_047972415.1 Mangrovibacterium sp. | reverse complement strand
TTGCCTGCACATTATCGATTTTCAATTCCGCCAGTTGCCGGTACAACTCTTTTTGTTTCAACAGGGGGTGAACTTCGCGCGCCCATTGCCGGCAATCGGTCAGGCCAACCGGCTGCTGTGCGTTCAACAAAGAGGTGGGCAAAAGGAGAGCCAGTCCCAATACATATTTTTTTATCTTCATATTGACTCAAATTATTCGGGTTGAATGGCCTTGAGTACAAATTGCTTCACTTCTGTTCTCCGTTCTGCTAAAAATGCCTTCAGCTCCGTTTCACTTCCATGAAAAGCAATATGCCGGACCAAAGGCCGGGCTGCAAACGGGAATACACAAAGAGCAATGATGTTGACCATCAAATGCTCCGGTTTCATTTTCCGGATTTCTCCGCGCTCCATCGCTTCGGTCAGCATGCGTTTAATCGGCTCGGCCGAGAAGCCAGAACGCTCAACAATACCAAAAAATGGCGTAGCATCCCGGTTTATTTCCTTAAGAATAAAAGCAGGCAGGAAAGGGTACTTTAGCAATAAGTCTATGTAAGTATCAACGGCCAGTTCCATTTTTTTTAAAATCGGCATATCGGAAAACAAAATTTGTCCAATACGAGGAAACGCAATCCCGATAATCCGTGTAAAAATGGCGTCAAACAATTTCTCTTTGCTCCGGAAGTAATAGTGAAGCAAGGCTTTGTTAATTCCTGCCTGGTCGGCGATTTCCTGCATACGGGCACCGTCCATTCCCTTTTGAATGAACACACTCGTTGCCGATTCAATAATCTTGTCTTCGGTATTGTCTTTCTTTATTTCCATTTTATCCTTTTAGCTTAACCAGATAGTTAAATCATTTGGCAAATGTATTCATTTCAAAATAGAAAACAAGCCGAGCGCCTATTTTTTTTAACCAGTTGGTTAATTTTTTTTGATTACTGCCAGGCTTAAAATGAAAAAAGGACAGCTCCTGCCGTCCTTTTAACACTGTATTTTACCAATGCTATTTCAGTTCCTCCGGTTTATTAGACACGGCTTCAGGCTCTTCGGGTTTCGCTTTTCCTTTCAGGTAATCAGGCAATTCCAAGCCAGCCGATTTAAATATATCGTCTAGCGGCGGAATAGAACCCAGCATACCCTGCATAAAATTAGCGGTAGATGTTTTGCCGTCCTTGCCGTTCCCGGTTTCCCAAACGGTAACTTTATCAATTTTGATATTTTTAATGGCTTCAACCTGGGTTTTAACCAATTCGGGCAATTTATCAGCAATCATCATCATCACGGCATCTTTCGAATTGTTGCCGGTTGCTTTCACGAGCATCTCGAAACCTTCGGCTTGCTTGCTCAGTATTTCGTAAATTCCTTTTGCCTGCGCTTCCATTTTCATATAAATGGCGTCGGCCTCGCCTTTTGCTTCGCGGCGGGTTTGTTCGGCAACGGCCTCGGCTGCTATTTCCACTTTTTGTTTATCAATTTCGGCAAGTACCACCACATCGGCCGTTTGCGTTGCTTTGTCGCGTTGGGCACGGGCAATTTCTGCATCTTTTTCGGCGGCATAAGCTTCTTCCAACGCACGGGCTTCGGTTACTTTTTCGGCTGCAACGGCACGCCGGCGGGCTTCGGCTTCGCGCTCGCGGCGGTCGGCGTCGGAGTTGGCAATAGTAACTTTGGCAATGTTTTCACCTTCAACAGCTACTGCATCGGCCTGAGCCACTTTCACACGCTGATCCTGGTGTGCTTCGGCCTGCCCAATTTCGCCGTCGCGGTTCTTCTCGGCCACGCTCTTTTTGGCGTCGTTTATGGCTTTTGCCGCGGCTTCTTTACCCAAGGCATCAATATAACCCGACTCGTCGTTAATATCGGTTACGTTTGCGTTGATCAGTTTCAAACCTATTTTCTTCAATTCGGCCTCGACGTTTGACGAAACAGCAGCTAAAAACTTGTCGCGGTTGCTGTTAATTTCTTCAATATCCATCGTGGCAACCACCAAA
The DNA here is from genome assembly GCA_047972415.1 of Mangrovibacterium sp. Taxonomy (GTDB): domain Bacteria; phylum Bacteroidota; class Bacteroidia; order Bacteroidales; family Prolixibacteraceae; genus Mangrovibacterium. The sequence goes on along the minus strand of JBKEAN010000068.1, from coordinate 4,703 downwards.
CGCAACTGACCGAAAATAATATCCTTCGCCAAATTGCTAATCGACTCCTGCGATAAGCCGAGCAAGCGCTCAGCCGCATTGTTCATAATTGTAGGTTCGGTTGAAATACCCACGGTAAAGCGCGAGGGCACATCAACACGGATATTTTGCTTACTGAGTGCACTCTTCAGGTTAATTTCGATTGAAATCGGGGTTAAATCGAGAAACTCGTACGCATGGATAACCGGCCAAATGAAAGCCGCACCACCGTGGATACACTTGGCCGAGCGCGACTCGCTGTTGCTGCCTTTTCCAACCTTTCCGTAAACAACCAGAATGCGGTCGGAGGGGCAACGCTTGTAGCGCTTCACCATCGCCATAATAATAACAAATGCGAACAGGACAGCAACGCTGACCATAATAACAAAGTAATTGTCCATAATCAGAGATTTTTTTTGATTGATGTGTTAAAGGTTTCGTTTCACAATAAGAATCTGGTCGTCGATAATCCGGTCAACCAGGACAATGGAACCGGTTGCAATGGGTTCGGCATCATCGGTCATGGCATCGAGGGTTTGCAAAGTGCCTTGTATCGTAATCTGCACTTTCCCCAAACCTCCTTTTTTTGCCGGAATGACCAGGTAAACCTCACCTGCTTTCCCGATGGCATTTTTCAAGTTTAACGTACCGGTTTCAACCAGGCGCGACATGAAGTAAAAAATAGCAGCCATAGCCAGCATCATCAGCGCACCGCAAATGATAGAAAGCAAAATGACCAGAAAATGGGGCCACCCCATTTCAATAAACCCCAAACCCGACCAGGCAAACATGGTAAAAAAGCCGACAATATTTTTCAGTGATAAAAACTGAAACGGAATGCCGTCCCCATAATCCAGAGCCGAATCAATGTCCGTATCCACGTCTGCATCAACGTCGGAACCAATAATTGTGGTTAATAAAATAATTAAGAACGCAACGGTAGAGGGAATTGCAACCACCCAATAGACTTGTTGCAATAAACTTAATTCACTCCAGTTTGGTAAAATAGAAAGTAGCATGGCGAAGGTTGTTGATAATTGTTTTACTAAAAGTAGCAATTATTTCCATTCGCTGGTCATCGGAAATAGACAGACGACCGAATAAACCGGGTGGGCGCACGAAATCGTTTGGCGAATTGGGTTTCCGGGGCGGTAAATCTGTCCGACAGCTACCGGCTGATTCAAGCCCATTTTATCGTCAATAAAAGCAGTTGGCTCCTAGCGTATTTTCGAAGATTATGACTACCAGAAACTCATTTTTAGCTGGTTAAAAAGGCTTCAATTATCTATTGAATTTAGTTGTAAGTCGAAAAAAATGACGTCCACCCAATCCCCAAATAGTCATTTTGGGCATCAAAACAACCACTTTTGTCACTTTTTTGTTTTCCCAAACACCCTTTTTGCTTCATCATTCACCCTGTTCGCTATTTCAAAAAGGCTACTCGTCCATTACAGTAGGGCTCTTCGCATTAGCCTATTGACCTGAATTAGTTGCTTGCCGTAACTTGCTTTCACGGTTTCCGAATCAATATTTCCTTGACGTTTTTCTGATGGGAATTAAGTGAAAAAGTAAACAGGTGGCGCCGGTGCCAAAACCGGTTAATTTGACTAAACGATGGTATATGACTGAAATTTCTACACTGTATTATATTACAATGTGTTTCCTCCCCCTGAATCGGAATTCGAATCGTTTCTTTTCAAAAATGCAAGGGATTACAGCCTTTTGTGCTGATTCAGTTTCCACTTTCAAATTCTTCATTTCCTCCTGCTTTAAATCAAATTCAACCTACCGGTTATACCGGAAATCGATACTTGATTTCCCCAACACCACACGTTGTTATCGCGAACTAAAAAAACAAATACATCGGCATGGAAACAAGCCAGTTTGGATTTTACAACAAAACAAACAGGAATAATCTCTGGACAGATGAAATACAAAGCTCTACGGGAGCACAACTCTTTGGTATGAATATAATGTTTAGCTTATGAAAATAAATGTTTACCTCGGAATTTTGAAGCACCTCAAAGCAGCCGCTTTTTTGGTAGTTTTCGTTTTGACGACTACGGTAGCTGATGCCGCCTCCGGGCTTTTCGTCAAAAAGTCTGGTCCGTCGAACCCTGCACCCGGCGAAACGGTTACCTATGTGATCGAATACCGGAACCAGGGTAGTTACCTGCAACACAATGTTGTAATAACCGATTTGCTCCCTGCAAGTAACTTCACCTATGTTTCCTCATCGCCCCAAGGAGTTTATAACTCCACAACAGGCAAAATTACCTGGAGTAAAACTGAAATTCCATCGCTGGCTACTTTAAACAGTGGTGTGGGTTACATTTACGTGACAGGGATTGTTGGTACAAAAATCACCGATTCAAGCCATTATCCCAGTGGCTACTATGTTCCGGGTGGTACGGCAACCATTACCAATACGGCATCGATGATATCGGACGAATACACCGCCGATGGAACGGCCGCTGCAACAGGTACTGCAATCTCAACCCTCACCCAGGTATGTACCGCCACAATGAGCAATGCAAGCGGCCTCATTAAATCGGCAACCAGCTCCATTTACAAATATGTTGTTGCCATTACCAACACCGGAAATGTATGGAATAAATGGAACCTTACCTACACACAGGCGGGGCAAACTATGGCCAGCATTACGTTTGAACGACTGGATGGCACAACAATTACAGCCACCGATTGGGTAGCCCCGGGGGCAACATTCACCTTCGTTGTTAAGTTGGTAACAGCCGGTGGTACAAGCCCAAATGGAGCCGACAATACACTCAACTTGACTGCTACACCAGTTGCTTGTGGCAGCTCGGTTACAAAGCCGTTTGTTACCGACATTTGCGGAGGTGGTCCCGCCTGCGAGGGTTACAACTTACTAACCGTTTATAAAATTGATAAACCCGATCCGGTAGAGGCAGGCGAAACATTGACTTATCAAATTGTTATTTACAACTCCAATTACGACAGTAAAGGAAGCGCACTTGCCCCATTAACGAATGTTGTTCTCCGGGAAACCTTCCCCACTTTGGTTACATTAGGTAGCGTTGGGTCGGCTATAACTAACGGAGTCGTTTTGTCTCCCCAGCCAACGTTTAATAGCTCAACAAAAGAATGGACTTTCTCATCATTACCTAGCGGATTAACAACCATTGATGTAACTGTAATTGTAAACGACAATGTTGCAAGCGGTACCATTTTAACCAATACGGTTTCGTTGTTAAACGGAGGAACCACTTATGCTACCTTTAGAGAACAAACAACGGTATTGTCAGGTCCCGATGTGTATGTTGAAAAAGCCGCCAGCCAAACAACCGGCAACCCGGGCGACATTATCACCTATACACTTAACTATGGAAACAACGGGAACTACAATGCAACAACAGTCGTTATTGTTGACAACTACGACGAAAATTATATGACCCCCGTTGCCGATCAGTTGAGTGGTGGAACCGCTGCGAACGGAATGATTACCTGGAACAAAGGAACCATTGCACCAAGCGGGAGTGGCACAATAACTTACCAGATGAAAATCAGGGACGACGTAACCTTTCCTGCAGGCGATACTTATATTACCAATATCGCAACCATCAGCTCATCGGTTACCGACAGGGGAAACCTGGACGATAATACCGACGAAGCTCAGGTGAAAGTGAGCCGGCTCCCGGATCTGGGTATTTCAAAAACTTCGAACTTTAACCCTGCCGAAGTTGGGAACAACCTAACTTACACCATTACAGTTACCAATACAGGTGATGTTGCCCATGCCAGTGGAACTTACACTGTAGCAGATGTATTGCCAAGCAATGTAACCTGGGTTTCAAACTCAACAGGCGGAAGTTATACCGCAGCAACGCATACGGTAAGCTGGACTGTGTCCACCTCGCTGGCCGTAGGAGGAACAAGCACCTTTACCGTTACTGTAAACGGTATTGATTGTACCGACGCATCGCTGGTTAACAATGCAAGCGTTTATTCGAATACCTACACCGACAAGGATGCCTCGAACAATACAACATCCCTTACAACCACGGTTGTAGATAAAACACCCCCGACCGCCATTTGCCAAGCAGTAACCGTTGAACTGGATGCAAACGGTGCGGCTTCTATTACCGCAGCACAGGTAAACAATGGCTCGTACGATAATTGCAGCGCTGTTTCGCTGAGCCTCAGCAAAACCACTTTTGACTGCTCAAATATTGGCAGCAGCCCTGCAACCACAACCCTCACGGTAACCGATGCAAGTGGTAATAGTAGCACATGCGATGCAGCTATAACGGTTCTGGATAAATTAGCTCCGGTTTTGGTCGGAACAATTCCTGGCGGGGCAATGGGCAACCTTTGTAAGTCTCAAGCTACAGTAGCTCCTACCGTTGCAACCATTGCAGCCTTATATAAAGATAATTGCGGTACTGTGATTGCGACTCTGGTAACGGCATCATCCGGTGTTACTGGTACCGATTGCAGCTGGACAGCCACTTATACTTACACGGTAACCGACAATCACGGGAACTCCGCAGCAAATGCGGTAGTTATTTACACCGGCGGTGACACCGAGGCTCCACAGCTTACCGGTACCCTGCCGGGTGGAGCTATGGGCAACATCTGCATGGACGCCGCTACTGCTGCTCCTGCTGTTGCTGACATAGCTGCTCTGTACACCGATAACTGCG
>JBKEAN010000067.1:0-3496 GCA_047972415.1 Mangrovibacterium sp. | reverse complement strand
TGTTGTCACCCTATACAACTGTACAAAAGCGGTTGCTGGCTATTACCCATATTCAGGGCATTTTCGCATCGGCAGCATCAGAAAGTCAAAACGATGCGGCGATCGAACAAATGACCGCCAGTCTGCGAAAATCGCACAAACTGGCTGAGAGCGAACAGGATGATTTTACAATCCGCTCCCAGTCGGAACTGGTTCAAACATTCTCTTCCATAAGCGATGTAATGACGGGCTTATTGGCCGCAATCGCCTGTATTTCCTTATTGGTTGGCGGAATCGGGATTATGAATATCATGTATGTATCGGTCACCGAACGAACGCGCGAAATTGGACTTCGTTTGTCAGTTGGCGGGAGAGGCAGCGATATTCTGTTTCAGTTTCTTATCGAAGCGATTCTACTGAGTGTGGTCGGCGGAATTATCGGGATCCTATTGGGCTTGAGTGCGTCGTTTATCGTTTCAGCCTTCCTGAACTGGCCGACGGTAATTATGCCTCTGTCTGTTATCTTTGCCTTTGCAGTGTGCACTGTAATTGGTATGTTCTTTGGCTGGTACCCCGCTCGCAAAGCCGCCAGTCTGAACCCGATTGATGCCCTGCGTTACGAATAAACGTACATCGTATATGCCTTTAAAATTTCATATCAGCCGCCGCCTCGCCATTTTAATGCACATCCTGGGGTGGGTAATTATTGTTCTGATACCGCGCTACCTGCTCAATGCTTTTGGCGCGGGCAGCGACGATCATTTTCTGAATCAATTCTATTTCAATACGGCAATTTATGGCACTCTATTCTACCTCAACTATTTATGGTTGGTGCCAAAATTCTTTTTGAATAACCGAAAGCTGCTGTACTTTTTGCTGACAATCGGAATAATTCTCGGTCTATACACCATCATGGCCTATGTGAATGACCGGGTTTTTGCCGACCCCGAGCGCGAACGTTGGATTGCAAAAGTGTTTCAGGAGTTGGCCAAAGATAAAAACGAAGTGCAGCCTCCGATCCGTGAGTTTAAAATCTATAATTATTTCTATACATCGGTTTTAGTATGCGGCTTTTCGATGGGCTTGTCTGTGCTCGAAAAACTGACGCAGAACGAAAAAGTACGCAAAGAACTGGAACGGGAAAAGCTGAATTCGGAACTGGCCTTTTTGAAAAGCCAGGTTAGCCCGCACTTTTTCTTCAACACCCTCAACAATATTTATTCATTGATTGGTATTGATACCGACGAAGCGCAGGGTGCCGTGCTAAAACTGTCGAAGCTGATGCGCTACCTGCTCTACGATTCCGACGACGGCAATTCGCGATTGACCGATGAAATTAACTTCATGAACAACTACATCGATCTGATGAAACTACGCATCAGCAACAAGGTGGAGCTACACGTTGAAATGCCCGATCGGGTTCCTGAAATCCGCATTCCGCCGCTGCTGTTTATTGCCTTTGTTGAAAATGCCTTCAAGCACGGCATCAGCTATCGCGAGCATTCGTTTATTGAAGTGACCATGAAAATAGATGGCGATAAGTTGTACTTTTCCACACGAAACAGCCTTGGTAAAAATTCGGCCGAGGGAGAAACAAAACACTCGGGCATCGGCCTCGAAAATGTAAAAAAACGTTTAACCCTGCTCTACCCGCAAGCACACGAGCTAAGCATAAGCCGTACCAACACCGAGTTTGGGGTGAAGCTTGAAATTGATTATAAAAAAGCACGCACATGAACATTCGCACCATTGCTATCGACGACGAGCCCCTGGCGCTGAAGCTGCTCTCGGGATACGTGCAAAAAACACCGTTTATGGAGCTGCTCGGCGAGTTTGACAACCCGCTGGATGCCATGGAGTTTTTGAACGGCCAAGAGGTGGATTTGATTATTTTGGATATTCAAATGCCAGACCTTACCGGCATTGAGTTTGCCCGTGTGCAAAAAACCAATGCCAAACTGATTTTTACTACAGCCTACGAAAAATATGCCCTCGAAGGGTATAAGTTGAATGCCATTGACTACCTGTTGAAGCCCTACAGCTACCAGGAATTTCTGACGGCCGTAAACAAAGCAAAAAAGCAACTGGAGCTGGAACTCGGCGCCGAAACAACCCTCGAAGCCAACAACCAGTTCCTGTTCCTGAAATCGGAATACAAAATACGCCGCATCAACTTCAACGACATTTTGTATGTTGAAGGGCTGAAGGACTATGTAAAAGTTTACCTGGCTCGCGACGATAAACCAGTGCTGTCGCTCAGCTCCATGAAAGCCGTGGAAGAAAAGCTTCCCCCCAGCCACTTTATGCGCATACACCGCTCTTTTATTGTTAATCTCGATAAAATTGAAGTAATTGAACGCGGCCGTATTGTATTCGGAAAAAATTACATCCCGGTCAGCGATCAGTATAAAGACAAGTTTCAGGAATTTCTGAACCAAAACTTTTTATAGGAAATTCAAAAAAAAGCAAAACCCGGAAATGGGGTCAATGAATCGGGAACCTTACAAACCTAAATCATCAATCTGTCAGCGGTAAATCTGGCAATCTCTTTATCTTTGCCAAAAATTCAGACCAAACATGACCGGAACAGATTTACGGATTGTATTTATGGGAACGCCCGATTTTGCTGTGGCCAGCTTGAAGGCCTTGATTGAAGGCGGCTACAACGTTGTTGGCATCATTACCGCGCCCGATAGACCAGCTGGCCGTGGCCGCCAAATGCAGCAATCGGCCGTAAAGCAGTATGCGTCAGAACAGGGTTTGCGCATCATGCAACCCGAAAAGCTAAAGAACCCGGAGTTTTTGGCAGAGCTCGCAAACCTGAACGCAGACCTGCAAGTCATTGTTGCTTTCCGCATGTTGCCCGAAGCGGTTTGGCGGATGCCGCGACTCGGAACCTTTAACCTGCATGGCTCCCTGTTGCCTCAGTACAGGGGAGCTGCCCCGCTAAACTGGGCCATAATAAACGGCGACACTGAAACCGGTGTAAGCACCTTCCTGCTCTCGCACGAGATTGATACCGGTGCCATTTTGTTTCGCGAAAAAACAGCAATTAGCAGCTCGGATACTGTTGGTGATATTCACGACCGGTTGATGGAAATTGGTGCCAGACTTGTCGTGCAAACGGTCGATGCCCTGGCCGAAGGCAAGTACAAAGCCATAGAACAAGATGAAATCGAAGTTGAAAAGCTGAAACCCGCTCCGAAAATTTTTAAAGACGATTGCCGCATTGACTGGACAAAACCAGCAAATCAGGTACGAAACCTCATCCGGGGCCTATCGCCCTACCCAACTGCGTGGACCGAACTGATTGACCCGAAAGGACAAGAATTGGGGTTGAAAATATTCGGTGCCGAGTTTGAACCAGCCAGCGGATTACAGGCCGGAACCCTAGCAACCGACGGGAAAACCGAGTTAAAAATTGCCGCTGCGGATGGATGGATTCACCTAAACGACCTGCAACTGGCCGGCAAGAAACGTATGCCGGTTGTCGAATTTCTGCGCGGTGTGCATGATA
>JBKEAN010000066.1:0-22190 GCA_047972415.1 Mangrovibacterium sp. | reverse complement strand
GGTACTTTTTTGTAAATATCGTCCGAAAGGAAAGTGGTTTCCACACGCGGGTAGGTCGTCACTTTCTTCTCGTACAGCGACTGAATGGTCTTCAAGGTATCGTCGGCACTCATGTTGAATTTGCGGTTGCATTCAATCTGAAGCGAGGTCAGGTCGAAAAGGCGCGGCGGGTGTTCGTTGTTGTTTTTGGTTTCGATGTTGCCGATATAAAGGTCGATTCCCGAAATTTCTTCGAGCACGGCGCGGGCATCTTCCGGTTTTTGGAAACGCCCGCTGGTGGCCGAAAACACGGTGTCGCGGTAAAGGGTTTTGATTTCCCAATAAGGAACCGGGGTGAAATTTTCAATTTCCAATTGGCGCTCAACAATCAAGGCCAGGGTTGGTGTTTGTACGCGCCCAATGGAGAGCACCTGCTTGTTTTGACCGTATTTGATGGTGTAGGCCCGGGTGGCATTCATGCCCAGCAGCCAGTCGCCAATGGCACGGGCCGATCCGGCTTCGTACAACTTGTCGAAATCGGCGGCAGGCATCAGTTTGTTAAACCCTTCGCGAATGGCTTCTTCCGTCAGCGATGAAATCCACAAGCGTTTAACCGGCGCTTTGTTTTGCGCTTTGGTGAGTACCCAGCGCTGGATGAGCTCTCCTTCCTGTCCGGCATCACCGCAGTTTATAATTTCTTCCGCGTCGGCAATCAGTTTTTCCAGTATGCCGAATTGCTTTTTCACCCCGTTGTCGTCAATTACTTTAATGCCGAAACGTGCCGGAATCATCGGTAACTGCCGCATGTCCCAATATTTCCACTTGTCGGTGTAGTCGTTTGGTTCTTTCAGGGTGCACAAGTGGCCGAAAGTCCAGCTCACCCAATAACCATTGCCTTCGAAAAAACCATCGCGGCGGGTTTGTGCGCCGATGATTTGGGCAATTTCGCGGGCTACGCTTGGTTTTTCGGCTATGCAGAGTTTCATTAAAGGAGGCAAAAGTTAAAAGTAAAAAGGCAAAAGTGAGGAGCTGCAAGTCGTAAGCTTCGAGCTTCAAGAAGGCAGCTTGTCAACTGGTAAATCGTCAATAGCTAAATCGTAAATTATTGAGATTACATGAATTTGTCTATTCAATCTGCGACTGCGACTGATCACTAGACAGTCCGGATTCCATCCTCGTCAATCGCAACTAGGCGTTGTTTATAAAGTGCGCCGATGGCTTTTTTGAAGTTCTTTTTACTGATTCCGAAGATGCGTGAAATTTCGTCGGGGTCGGTTTTGTCGTTCACAGGCAGGTAGTTGCCCGATGCTTTCAACTTATCGAGTACCGCTTGCGACATGCTGTCGATTTTCTCGTAACCCGGCTTTTGCAGCACGAGGTCAATTTTTTCGTCGGGGCGTACTTGTTTGATGTAGCCTTTCAGTCGGTCGCCGGTTTTCAGCGGCTGAAACACTTCGTTTTTAAATAGCAAACCCCAGTGGCTGTTATCGATGATGGCTTTGTAGCCCAGGTCGGTTTTGCCGGCAATCAGCAGATCAACTTCTTCGCCGGCTTCGTAATCAACGGGCAGGTTGTCCACAAATTTGTCGAGTTTAGACGAGCCGACAATGCGGTTGGTTTCGTCGTCAACATACACAAAAACGAGGTAGCTGCGGCCTTCTTCCATGGGGAGTTGCTGTTCGCGAAAAGGTACCAACAAGTCTTTAGGCAAGCCCCAGTCTAAAAAAGCGCCGACCTTGGCAACCGACACCACTTTCAGCAGGGCAAATTCGCCAGCCATCACCAGCGGCTTGTCGCTTGTGGCCACCAGGCGGTCTTCCGAGTCGAGATAAATAAATACTTCAAGCTTATCGCCAACCTGGCAATTCTCGGGAACATAGCGTTTAGGCATCAAAATTTCGCCATGCGGGCCTCCGTCGAGGTAAACGCCAAAGTCAACTGTTTTTACTACTTCCAACTCGTTTAATACACCAATTGCTGCCATTGTGCCATTTTTTGTTTCCTGGCAAAGGTAGTTCTTTCGGTCGAAAAACAGGAGCTACTGGCGCAACGACCCTTCTTTTCTTTTAGTCATAGATGACCAAAGCCGACTATTTTAGAGGATGATGGCGATGTTTTTTGTTTGGATTGGACACGTGTAGGCGAAAAAAATTATTTTTGCTTGAAACCGAAATTTTTCTCCGCCTTTTGTTTTAACAGGATACCAAACAACGCAACTATGAACGAATTGGAACGCAGTAGTGGGGTTTTAATGCACTTAAGTTCGCTGCCAAACAACTATGGAATTGGCACCTTGGGAAAAGATGCCTATGAGTTTGTTGATTTTTTGGCTGAAACCAAGCAACGTTTGTGGCAAATTTTGCCTGTTGGCCCTACCGGTTTTGGCAATTCGCCGTATCAGTCGTATTCCGTTTTTGCCGGAAACCTATTGTTTATTAGCTTGGAACGTTTGGTTGAGGAAGGTTTTCTTGTAGAGGAAAATCTGTTGAACTTGCCCGAGATGTCGGAGAAAAAAGTTGAATACGATTTGGTGTTGAAGGAAAAATCAGCATTGCTGCGATTGGCTTACGAAGCCTTCAAACTAAATTTTGACGACTGGAAAGAAGATTATTATACATTTTTAGGCGGGCACTCGTGGTGGTTGACCGATTATGCGCTGTTTCGTGCGCTGAAAAGCGTTGACGAAGAACTTTGCTGGAACGAGTGGGACGACAAACTGAAAAGCCGCAACCCACACGAAATAGATGTGGCTTTGTTGCAATACGACAGCGAAGTGAGTTACCACCGTTTTGTTCAGTTTCTGTTTTTTCGCCAATGGTTTCAGTTGAAAAACTATGCTAACTCGAAGGGCATTCTCATTTTTGGAGATTTGCCGTTGTACGTTTCGCTCGATAGCTCGGATGTTTGGAGTAACCAGGATATTTTTATGCTGGACAACGAGGGGGGAATGACCCATGTTGGCGGGGTTCCACCCGATTATTTCAGCGAAACAGGCCAGTATTGGGGCTGCCCGGTGTTTAACTGGGAACGGCTCAATGAACGTGAATATGATTGGTGGGCTGCCCGTATGCACTTCAACTTGCGTATGTTTGATCTGGTGCGTATTGACCATTTTCGAGGGCTGGAATCATTTTGGTCGATACCGGCAAGCGAAGAAACAGCTATTAATGGTGAATGGTGGCCGGCCAAGGGTGCGGAAATGTTGAGCTTGTTGAAGTCGCAGTTGGGCTATTTACCGGTTATTGCCGAAGATTTGGGCATTATTACACCCGAAGTTGAAGCGCTGCGCGATACCTTTGGCTTGCCCGGAATGAAAGTGCTTCAGTTTGCCTATGCCTCGGATGCTACCAATGTAAACCTTCCGCATAATTATGGGCAAAACTTTGCCGTTTATACCGGTACGCACGATAACGACACCACGCTTGGCTGGCTGAAAACGGCAACCAAAACCGAAAAAGCAAACCTCAAAAAATACTTCAGCTCCAGTTGGCATTACCTGCACCGCAGTTTAGTAGAAGCGGCTTGGGCATCGGTGGCAAAAATTGCCATTGTACCCATGCAGGACTTGTTGGAACTGGACGGCAAACACCGCATGAATACACCCGGAACGGTGAACCACAACTGGGAATGGCGTATGGAGTGGAAGATGCTGAAGAAATCGCACAAAGATTTTCTGATTGACCTGACCCAGAAGTACAACCGCGAAGTGAAGGTGGACTAAAGCCCTGCTTCCGGTTTGGAATTTGTACCCGACGAAGGCAGGTGGAATTTGTAATTTCGGCTAGATAAACCGTAGCAGCGCATCCATAAACAGTTTTGGCTGTTCGGCGTGTAACCAGTGGCCTGCGTCGGGAATGGTTTCGGTTTGTGCTTCGGGATAAATCGTTTTTACCAGTTTCAAATCTTCATTCGTCAGGTAATTTGACTTGGCGCCGCGGATAAACAGCACGGGATAGCCTAAAATCGGGATACGATCTTCGAGCCAACGGTAGTTCATGCCGCTGATAATTTCGTCAAGGGCATCGTACAAAACTTCGGCATTAACCCGGCATTTAAACATGCCGCTAGCTTTATCCAGGTAAATACTTTTCAGCAGGAACATCACCAAACTCTGATCGCCGAGCTTCAATTGCAGAAAGGCTGCGATTTCGTCGCGCGAGTGGTAGTTGGCACCATTGTTTTTTAGTTCGATAAGTGTTTCCAGAATCAGCTTGTGCTGGTAATACTGACTATTCTCGCCCAGTTCGAGATAGTCTTTCGGTGCAATGTCGGCAATAATCAGTTTCTCAATTTTTTCGGGATAATCAGCAGCAAAGTACATCGCTGTTTTTCCACCCATGCTATGCCCTATGACGATGGCTTTATCAATATCGTTTTGTTCAAAAAAGGCGGCCAAATCTTCCTTCATCAGCTCGTAGCTGTGTTCCGGCGCATTGGGTGAGCGCCCGTGGTTACGCTGGTCAATTAGGTAAACATGGTAGTTTTGCCCCAGCTTTTTTCCCACTGTCAACCAGTTGTCCGACGAGCCGTATAAACCGTGAACTATGACAATGCTCTTTCCCTGCGTTCCTTCCTCCCTGAAAAATAATTCCATGCTTCAGGGTTTAATGCAATCGCGGTATTCCTTAATCGTCGAGCGAAGCCCCATGTACAGGGCGTCGGCAATCAGTGCATGGCCAATGGACACTTCGTCGATAAATGGAATCATATCAATGAGGTACTTGAGGTTTTTCAGGTTCAAATCGTGTCCGGCATTGATACCCAAACCCAATTGCTTGGCCATTTTTGCTGCCCTAACAAAAGGTGCAATTGCTTTTTCAGGATCCTTCATATACATGCTGGCGTAGGGTTCGGTATATAGTTCAATGCGGTCGGCACCTGCTTTTTTTGCGCCTTCGACCATGTTTACATCCGGATCGACAAAAATTGATGTGCGGATGCCGTGGCTTTTCAATGTTCCGATAACGTCAGTCAGAAACGCTTCATTTTCAATTGTATTCCATCCATGATCGGAAGTCAACTGTCCCGGTTTATCGGGAACCAGTGTCGCTTGGTTGGCTTTCACATCAACCACTAATTTGATAAAATCGTCACTTGGGTAACCTTCAATATTTAACTCGGTGTAAATGTGTGGTTTAATATCGTAAACATCCTGACGGCGAATATGACGTTCGTCGGGTCGTGGATGTATAGTAATACCTTCAGCACCAAATTTTTGGCAGTTAATAGCTGCTTCAACAACACTTGGCACAGAACCTCCGCGCGAATTTCGCAGTGTTGCGATTTTGTTTATATTTACACTTAGTCTGGTCATAATTTTGAGATAGGCTGCAAATTTACAATTAAATTGATACGTGTCGAAAATAAACTTTTAGGTTTTGTTAGCAAAGGAACTCATATCAGACGTTATTCCGTCGCTTCGTTTGTCCGATAATGGGCAGAAAGCGTTGAACTGGATGGAGATATTTCGTATTTCACATTTAGCGTTGGTTGATAATAACGAATACCTCGGGTTGATTGCCGACAAAACGATTTACGATTTAAACCTGAACGAAACCCCGATGAGCGAGTGCCGCGAGTCGGTTGCTCAACCCTACGTAAGGCATAACCAGCACATTTACGAAGTGGTAGCCCTGGTGTCGCGACTGAAATTAACCGTAGTGCCGGTACTCGACGAAGAAATGCATTATTTGGGTGTGATTACGGTAGCTGATTTAGCTCAACAATTTGCCGACCTGGTAGCCGTAAAAGAACCGGGTGGCGTAATCGTACTGGAGCTGAACCAGGTTGATTATTCACTGGCCGAAATTGCCCGGTTGGTGGAAGGGAACGATGCGAAAATTCTAAGTTTATATGTGTCGAAGGCGGAAGGCTCGAACGAAATTACCGTAACGATGAAACTAAATCAGCTCGATTTGACAGGGATTATCGAGACCTTTATTCGTTTTAATTACACCATAAAATCGGTGTTTATGGACAGCAGCATGTTGAAATCGTTGTACGAAGACCGCTTTGAGTTGCTGATGAAATATATGAACATTTAAGCCAGGGGCTTGCGGTCAGGCCCGGCCGAAGAACAACAAAAAACCACAATATGAGTGTTGCCATTTTTGGACAGACTGTCGATAACTCGTTTATTCCCGATTTGAACCGTCTTTTTTTATTGTTGCACGAGCGTGGGCAACGTTTATACGTGTACCAACCATTTTACGAATCGATAAAAGATCGCTGTCCGGATATACCCGAGCTTGAAGGTTTTTTCACCTTTGGTTACCAGTTGCCCGAATCGGTGCGTTTTCTGCTCAGCATAGGCGGCGACGGCACCCTGCTAAAATCGATGCTGGCTTTGCGAAATAAATCGATTCCGGTGATCGGGATCAATACCGGGCGTTTGGGTTTTTTATCGGCCATTTCCCCGACGGATATTGAACAGGCTATTGATTCGTTACTGGCCGGGCAATATGAAATTGAGGAACGTTCGGTCCTTCAATTCGAGGAAGGGGAGGATTTGTTTGGCGATTTTAACTATGCCCTCAACGAAATTACGGTGACAAAATTGGATAACTCTTCGATGATAACAATACATACTTATTTAAACGACGAATACCTGACCAGCTACTGGGCCGACGGTTTAATCATTAGCACACCAACCGGCTCAACAGCTTATTCGCTTAGTTTGGGGGGACCCATCCTTCCGCCAAATTCCAACAGTTTTGTTATTACCCCAATTGCCCCGCACAACCTCACCATGCGCCCGATTGTAGTGCCCGATGCCAGCCGGATTCACTTGAAAATAGAAGGTCGGGGACAGCAGTTTTTGTGTTCGCTTGATTCGCGTTCGCAGGCTGTTAACTTTCCAGGCGAAGTGATTATCCGCAAAGCCAATTTCCCGGTGAAAACACTGAAGCTTCGGGGACACGATTTTTTTAGCACCTTACGAAACAAATTGATGTGGGGAACCGACCGCCGAAATTAATTTTAGAGCTTAACAATTTTTAACCTCAATTTGGGTTTTATAGGAGGCGGCAAGCATGATGTTTTGAGAATTATATTACTTTTGTAGCCTTTGTAAGGCGTTATGTTCAGAGTGTTTACAGGGGTCAAAACAACATGCAGGGCTGTCTTTTTAGTTCATCGGTTCTAAGTAAAAAAGACTGGAAATGAAAAGATTGCTATTTGTAGCTTTCAGCCTTCTGCTGATGCAATTTGTTCAGGCTCAAAAAACGGCTGACATAGGCCTTTGGGGTGGCTTGGGGACGTACTCCGGCGACATGACAATGGTAAAAACAACAAGTTCTTTGGCTCCAGCGGCAGGTCTGTTTATTCGGTACAATTTTAACCCGAGATACAGCGTTCGCGGAACCGTAATGTTGGGAGGCAGCAAAGCAACAGGCGAATTCGAATCATCGGCGTGGGAATATAGTAAAACGGTTACTGATGTTTCTGCGATGTTCGAGTTCAACTTTTGGAAATACATTATCGGGAGTAAAAAACACAGCATTACCACGTATTTGATTGGTGGATTGGGGCTGAGTTTTTATCCCTACGAATTTGATGATGTTGCGTTAAACAGTGTGGGTGCTTATATTCCGATTGACGGTGAAGATAAGGATGTTACTGCACTGAATATGCCTTTCGGTTTCGGGTTTAAATTTAATATCGGGGAACGGTGGAGCGTGGGGCTGGAATCCCAGTTCCGGAAATACTTCGATGATAAGCTCGATAACCTGGACGATCCAAGAACTTCAATAAACAAAACTACCGGCGTCGTGACCGAATACAACAGTCTCCTGCATAATAATGATTGGACCTATCATCTGGGGGTACATGTTTGCTATCGGTTTTATCAGGGTGGCAAAAAATGTCCCGCCTATGATAATATAAATTAGAATGACGCTGAAAGACAAACTTATACCCAGTAAAATTCCGCAACATGTTGCCATCATTATGGATGGAAATGGCCGATGGGCAGCCAAGCACGGAAATGAGCGTGCTTTTGGACATGAAAACGGGGTTGAATCTGTACGTGAGGTATTGGAAGGTGCCGCTGAAGTGGGCGTTAAATACCTGACTTTATATGCTTTTTCAACCGAAAATTGGTCGAGGCCCAAGCAAGAGGTGGATGCTTTGATGGGCCTGCTGGTACAAGCTATCAACAACGAAACCAGTAAACTGAAAGAAAAAAACATTCGTTTGTCAACTATCGGCGACTTCGAAAGCCTTCCGCCGGAAGTGAAAGAAAAACTGACCTGGTCGATCAACGAGTTGAAAGACGGAACAGGTTGCCACCTGGTTATCGCCTTAAGTTACAGTTCCCGCTGGGAAATTACAAGGGCGGTGCAAAACATTGCGGACGAGGTGAAAGCAGGTAAACTTCAACCCGAAGATATCACAAAAGAAACAATCGATAATTATTTAGCAACGAATGGGATTCCAGATCCTGAATTGCTTATCCGTACCAGTGGCGAGAACCGGATAAGTAATTTTTTGCTTTGGCAAATTGCTTACTCCGAGCTTTATTTTACTCCGGTTTTGTGGCCCGATTTCCGAAAAGAACATCTTTGGGAGGCCCTGTACGATTATCAAAACCGCGAACGCCGATTTGGAAAAACCAGTCAACAAATTGTTAGCTAAACAAGACCCAGAAGATGCACAAAATCAAAATTCTCTTCGTGTTTATAGTCCTGAGTATGTCTGTATTTGCGCAGGATGATGGAACAAATTTTTCACTTTATTACTCAAGTCCCAAAAAATATACGATTGCGGATATTGAAGTAACCGGCATTCGGTATTTGGATACCAACTTGTTGATTCAAACCTCCGGGTTAGCAGTAGGTGACGAAATTATGGTTCCGGGAGATGCGGTAACCAATGCAGTCAAAAAGTTGTGGCGAAGCCAAATGTTTGGCGACGTAAAAGTAGAAGCTACCAAAGTTGAGGGTGATAAAATCTGGCTGGTTATCCACCTGCTCGAACGTCCACGCCTGGGAGGAGTCACCTTTTTTGGCATTTCGAAGTCGGAACGCGATGATATTACCGAGAAAGTATTATTACTTAAAGGAAGTCAGGTTACTGACAATCAGCTGAATAATGCAGAACGGATTATTAAGAATATTTTCCACGAAAAAGGCTTTCTGAACACCGAAGTAAACATTGTTCAACGCGACGATTCGGCCCAGGCCAACAGCGTTATTCTCGACATTATGGTCGATAAAAAAGAAAAAGTAAAGGTCGAAGAAATCAACTTTCATGGTATTGGCGAGCTGAAAGCAAGTACGCTGGACAAAGCCATGAAAAAAACCAACGGACGCGGTATCAAGAACTTCTTTCAAACCAAAAAATTCCTTGAAGAAAAATACAAGGAAGACAAAAAGAACATCGTCGATAAATATAACGAACGCGGATACCGCGATGCAACTATTGTGTCGGACTCGGTGACGGCATTGCCCAACGGGAGGGTCAAAATCGATATCACCGTTGACGAAGGAAAGAAATACTACTTCGGCGACATTCGCTGGATTGGCAACACGGTTTATCCGTCTGATTACCTGGCGGCAGTTCTTGGCTTGAAAAAGGGCGATGTATTCGACCAAAAAACAATGGATAAACGCTTGACAACCGACGATGATGCGGTGAGCAACCTGTACCTCGACCATGGCTACCTGTTCTTCAACCTTGACCCGGTTGAGGTGAACATTAACGGCGACTCGATTGATTTTGAGATGCGTATTTTTGAAGGGAGCCAGGCAACTATCGATCGGGTTATTATTGAAGGAAACACCAAAACACACGAACACGTTGCCCGCCGCGAGTTGCGTACTTATCCGGGCGACCTGTTCAGTAAAGCCGATATTATCCGCTCTGTTCGCGAATTGTCGCAGTTAGGTCATTTCGATCCAGAAGCGATTAACCCCGTGCCAATTCCTCATCCCGAAAACGGAACAGTAGATATTAAATATGAGCTACAAGAGAAAGCCAACGACCAAATCGAGTTGTCGGGCGGTTGGGGTGCCCGTATGTTTGTGGGTACCGTGGGATTGCGTTTTTCAAATTTTTCGGTCCGCAACATCTTTAATGGCGATGCATGGCGTCCGTTACCTTCCGGCGACGGGCAAACACTAAGTATCCGGGCGCAAACGAGCGGTAAGTTCTACAACTCGTACAGCCTCTCGTTTATCGAACCGTGGCTGGGTGGTAAAAAACCCAATTCGCTTTCGCTTTCGCTTTCGCGTTCAAGAGTAAACTACTCTGCCAACAATTATTACAATAGTAGTTACAGCCCCTACGGAAATGGTTATTACGGCTACGGAAGCAGCTACAACAACTATTATGGTTATGGCTCGGACTATTATAATACCGTAACAGACACCAACGAAGAAGATGACCAGATACAAGTGACCACATCGGTTGCATTGGGATATGGCTACCGGTTAAAAAAGCCGGACGATTTCTTCTCGGTTTATCATGAAGCCTCGTTCGAGCACTACAAATTGCGGAACATGGCGAACTATTACTACTTCCTGAATGATGATAATGATGACGGAAGCGGTGAGTTTAACAACCTGAGCTTCAAAACAACTATCGGGCGTAACTCGGTCGACCAACCCTTGTACCCTCGAAGTGGTTCCGATTTCTCATTGTCGGTTCAGTTTACCCCGCCGTATTCGATGCTGAATGATGTTGACTACAGCAATACCGGATTGACCAGCGAAGAACGCTACAAGTGGATTGAATATCACAAATGGAAATTTAAAGGAGGTTGGTACACCCCTTTAACCACCAACCGGAACCTGGTGTTGTACACCAATGTAGAATATGGTTTTCTGGGTTACTACGATAAAAACCGCCGTTCGCCGTTCGAACGCTTCCGCGTAGGTGGTTCGGGCATGTCGGGGTACAACTTCTATGGTGCCGACATTGTAGCGCTTCGCGGTTATCAGGATTACTCGCTGAGCCCTACAACCGGATCGAATATTTACGACAAAGTGACGGTTGAACTTCGTTACCCGGTAACCTTGAAACCTTCGGCAACCATTTATGTGTTAGGCTTTCTTGAAGGAGGTAATGCCTTTATGAATTTCGAAGACTATAACCCCTTCAACCTGAAACGATCGGCAGGTGCCGGTGTGCGTATTTTCTTACCCATGTTTGGTTTGATGGGGATTGACTGGGGGTACGGGTTTGACGACGTGAACGGCGACCGCTCGGTGTCGGGCAGCCAGTTCCACTTTGTGATTGGACAGCAGTTCTGATAACTGAAGCTTTGGCTTGGAATTTGTTTTGGTAGCAAAACAGAAAAAAATTAAAAATAGAAACCGATGAAAAAAATTTTATTGATAGCTGTTCTCTTGGTAGTTGCCGGTGCTGCAATGGCTCAGAAATATGCTTTTGTTGATACGGAATATATTTTGACAAACATTCCGGCGTACACCGCTGCTCAGCAACAACTGGATCAAATCTCGGGACAATACCAGAAAGAACTGGAAGCGCTTCATACCGAAGTTGAAAAAATGTACACAGACTACCAGGCCGAAGCTGTGTTGCTGTCGGACGATATGAAACGGAAACGGGAAGACGTCATTATTTCGAAGGAGAAAGAATATAAAAATCTTC
Organism: Mangrovibacterium sp.; assembly: GCA_047972415.1. Lineage (GTDB taxonomy): Bacteria > Bacteroidota > Bacteroidia > Bacteroidales > Prolixibacteraceae > Mangrovibacterium. Next base: position 10,598 of record JBKEAN010000066.1, on the reverse strand, counting down.
AACGGCAGTATTTTGGTCCCGAGGGCGACTTGTTTAAAAAGCGCGAGGCACTGGTGAAACCTATTCAGGACGACATTTTCAGTGCTGTTCAGGAATTGGCCAATGAAGGTGCTTATGCCGTTATTTTTGATAAGTCCGGATCGATGTCGATGTTGTATACCAACCCGAAATTCGACTTGAGCGACCAGGTTTTGCAAAAGCTTGGCTATAAGAATTAAAAATCTATATTTGTCCACCAAAATTAAAATCAGTAAGGAATATGAAAAGTATTTTCAAAATTTGTTTGTTCGCTGTTCTGCTGTTCTCAGCCGGTATGGTGCAAGCGCAAACGTATAAGTTTGCCCATATCGATTCGCAAGGCTTGATTCAGGCAATGCCCGAAACAATTACTGCACAAAAATCATTGGAAGAGCAAGCGAAGGGATTGGAAGATCAGCTGGCGAGTATGCAAAAAGAATTTCAGACTAAACTGGCAGAATACACGCAAAAGGCAGATTCGCTAACCGATATTGTTCGCCAATCGAAGGAAGAAGACCTGCAAGGTTTACAACAACGTATACAGACCTTCAACCAAAATGCACAACAAAAATTGCAACAAAAACAAGGCGAGTTAATGCAGCCTATTTTTGCAAAGGCTAATGAAACCATCGAAGTTGTGGCTAAAGAGCAAGGTGTTATTTACGTGTTCGATTCGAACGCAGTTCTATACAAATCAAACGAAAGTATCGACCTGTTGCCTTTGGTGAAAAAGAAATTAGGGATTCAGTAATTTCTGATATAAAAATAGGAAAAGCCACCCCGGAAAGGTGGCTTTTCCTATTTTTGCAAAAACGTTATTCATGTCCTCATCCTATCAACCCATTGGCGTATTCGATTCCGGTTACGGTGGCCTCACGGTTCTGAAAGAGTTTCTGAGCGAACTTCAGGGGTACGATTTTCTGTATTTGGGCGATAATGCCCGTAACCCGTACGGAACACGCTCTTTCGATGTGGTTTACGAGTATACGCTTCAGGCGGTTAACGAATTGTTTAACCGTGGCTGCCACCTGGTTATTCTGGCCTGTAATACGGCTTCGGCTAAGGCGTTGCGGACAATTCAGCAAACCGATTTGCCGCAGTTGGCTCCAAATAAGCGGGTTTTAGGCGTAATTCGTCCGAGCGTTGAATGTGCAGGTGAACTTACCAAGAACGGGCATATCGGGATTGTAGCCACTTCGGGAACTGTGGCTTCATCGTCGTACCCCATCGAACTGGAAAAATGGTCGGATGGCAAGGTGAAACAAACTACGCAGCAAGCTTGTCCGATGTGGGTGCCGATTGTGGAAAATGATGAAATTGGCACTGTGGGGGCCGACTATTTTATTGAAAAAGACCTGAAGCAGCTCTTCGAAAAAGATCCGGAAATAGACAGCCTGATTTTAGGCTGTACCCACTATCCGCTGTTGCTTGACAGCATCCGGAAATACATTCCCAAACCCAATGTAACCATTATTGAACAGGGAAAGATTGTTGCTGCCAGCTTGCAGGATTATTTAAAACGCCACCCGGAGATGGAGCAAAACTGTACAAAGGGCGGCTCGGTTACTTACCTTACAACCGAGCAGGTTGAACTGTTTGAAACCCGGGCCCGCCAGTTTATGGGGCAGGAAGTGAAAGCACAGAAAATACATTTGTAGCCGGGGCGAAGTGTTTTTAAAGGTATCGCAGAAAACCGGTATAACTAAAAGCGGCAAACACTCATCAGGAAGGTTTGCCGCTTTTATTGTGTGCATGGACTAGTTCGGCCTTTACCAAAGCTTTTCCGGATAAATGCCGGCTGTTGTCAGCTTTTTAATTTGTTCCATCACGTAGGGCTTGTCCTCGGGGTAGGTTACGCCAAACCAAGGCGAATCGGCCTGTAAAACCTTTGTTTTTACCGCGCCGCTTTTAATTAGTTCAAAAACGACCGACGGGATGTAAAACTCCGACTTGGGCAGTGTCATTTTTTCATCAAGGAATAATTTAAATTGGTTTTCCAGAAGCGCAAACAGGCTCGGGTGAAAACCCCAGAAGTTCATCGAGGCTGGTGTGTCGTCAGCAACCGCAACTTTTTTATCGCCGTCAACAAAAGCAATCGACTCGCCGTAACGGGCAATTTGGTGGCGTTCGGTAATTTCTATCAGGTTTTGTTCGGTATCGGTTTTACAAATGCCACGGCTCACCGTTCCGTTTTCCGACAAGGTATTTTTAATCAGGTAGCCAATCATGCTGTAGGTACCAGCCGAGACTTTAGTTTTAAAAAAACCGGACATGGACTCGAAGGCGGGAGCACCATAAAAGTCGTCGGCATTAATGGCTGCAAATGGTTCGTTAATAACGTCTTTAGCCATCAGTATAGCATGGCCTGTCCCCCAGGGTTTTTCGCGGTCGGCCGGGAAAACATAGCCTTCCGGAAGCTTATTCAGTTCCTGGTAAACGTATTCAACGTCAATTTTACCTTTTAACTTTGGGTCGAAACGAGCTTTGAACTCGTCGGCAAAGCTTTGGCGGATAACAAAAACCACCTTGCCAAAGCCGGCCCGAATGGCATCGAAAACCGAATATTCGAGAATGGTTTCGCCATTGGGGCCAAACGGATCAATCTGTTTTAACCCGCCGTAGCGGCTTCCCATTCCAGCTGCAAGTATCAAAAGTGTAGGTTTCATGGATGGCACTGTTTTACGATTTGTCTTTTTTGTCTTTCTTCTCGTTCTTTTCTTTTTTCTTCTTCTCTTTCTTTTCTGCTTTGGCTTTTTTCAACTCCTCGTCGTCCAGGGTGTACCAGCTGGCATACAAGGCGTACGATTTGGCAATGCGGTGCAATTCGCCTTCCATCAGCTCTTTGCTAATTACCTTAATCTTTTTGGCCGGAATGCCTGCATACACGCAACCGCCTTCCACAATTGTTCCTTTGGTAACAACCGAACCGGCCGCAATAATGGTATTGCTGTGCACAATAACATCGTCAAGCACCACGGCATTCATTCCAATCATCACATTGTCTTCAATGGTGCAGCCGTGAACAATAGCCCCATGTGCAATGATGACATTGTTGCCAATATTGGTTGGCGATTTTTGATAAGTAGCATGTATAACTGCACCATCCTGGACATTGGTGTTATTACCAATCCGGATGGAATGAACGTCGCCGCGAAGCACTGCGTTGTACCACACACTGCAATCGTTGCCCATTTCTACATCGCCAATGATGACGGCTGTTTCAGCGAGGAAACAGTTTTTTCCGAAGAGCGGAGTTTTTCCGCGAAGTGTTCTTATGAGTGCCATTATCTGAATTCATTTTAAATTGAAATGTAAAGATACAAATCGCTCTAAATAAGCAAAAGGATCATGGTTCGGATATTAATAAATGGTTATTTTTGTTTGGAACGCAAAAGACGAGAAAGCGCATAAAAGGGGAGTGAGGTTTTGAATTGTTATTTTTGAAGTTGATTTGCTTATAAATTATAAGACTGTTAGTAGGTATTTAAAATAAATGTCAAAAATGAAAGACACTAAAGTAATTGAACTTGAAGAAGTAGCGATACGCTTCTCCGGCGATTCGGGAGATGGCATGCAGCTGACCGGAACCTTGTTTTCGGATGCTTCGGCCTTGTTCGGGAATGACATCTCGACTTTCCCCGATTATCCGTCGGAGATTCGTGCACCGCAGGGAACTGTTGGAGGAGTTTCCGGGTTCCAGGTCCAATTTGGAAAAAAACAAATCAACACCCCCGGCGATTATGCCCATGTGCTTATCGCGATGAACCCGGCTGCTGTAAAAGCCAACGCCAAGTTTATGAATCCAGGTGGGACCATCATCTTCGACGTGGATTCGTTCAATGATAAAAACCTCGAAAAAGCAGGTTTTAAAACCGACGACCCCTTTACCGAATGCGACTTATTGGATTACAATAAAATTCCGGTGCCCATAACCAGCTTAACCCGCGAAAGTTTGAAAGACTTCGGGATGGACAATAAATCGGTTCTCCGCAGTAAAAATATGTTTGCTCTGGGCTTGGTTTGCTGGATGTTCGACCGCCCGCTCGATTATATCGAAAGCTATATCAAAAAGAAATTTGCAAAGAATGAGCAAGTTGTTGAATCGAACCTCAAGGTCTTGCACGACGGATACAATTACGGGATGAACATGCAGCACATGACACCCCGCTACATTGTTCATCCGGCAGCCATCGAGCGCGGAACTTATCGCAACATTCAGGGAAACCAGGCAACAGCTTGGGGCTTTATGGCTGCTGCCGAAAAGGCCAATTTACCTTTGTTCCTGGGCTCGTACCCCATTACACCGGCTACCGATATTTTGTCGGCTTTGTCGGAGCGCAAAGATTTGGGCGTAAAAACATTTCAGGCCGAAGACGAAATTGCAGGTATTTGTACGTCTATTGGTGCCGCTTTTGCCGGAAACCTGGCTATTACAACAACATCGGGACCAGGCTTTGCATTGAAATCGGAAGCGCTCGGTTTGGCCATGATGGCCGAATTGCCGTTGGTGGTGGTTAATGTGCAGCGCGGAGGCCCGTCAACTGGTTTGCCAACAAAAACAGAACAATCCGATCTGCTTCAAACCTTATACGGACGTAATGGCGAAAGCCCTGTGGTCGTAATTGCAGCCAGTACACCGTCTGATTGTTTCTATTACGCTTTTCTGGCGGCCAAAGTGGCGCTCGAACGTATGGTGCCGGTTGTGTTGCTGACTGATGGTTTTCTGGGGAACGGCAGCGAGCCCTGGCGTATTCCGTCAATGGACGAATTGCCCGACATTAAAACTCGCCTGGCAACCAATGCAAACAGCTTTAAACCTTACAAACGCGATGTTGAAACCTATGCGCGCGAGTGGGCAATTCCGGGCATGGCAGGTTTTCAGCACCGGATTGGCGGGCTCGAAAAAAGCGAGAGTGGCGGGGTGAGCCACGATCCCGAAAACCACCAGCAAAATACACTATTACGTGCCGAAAAGGTTGAACGTGTTGTAAATATGATCCCGAAACTGGAAGTCAGCGGCGACGAGGCGGGCGACTTGCTGGTCGTGAGCTGGGGCGGTACCTACGGACACACACTGAGCGCTGTTCGCGAAATGCGGCAGGAGGGCAAAAAAGTGTCGTTGGCCCACTTCAATTTTATTAAACCACTTCCGGCTAACACCGCCGAGGTGTTCAGTAAGTTTAAAAAGATTGTGGTTTGCGAGCTGAATATGGGACAGTTTGTAGCTTACCTGCGCGACAAAATTCCGGGATTCACCTATCACCAGGTGAATAAAGTGAAAGGTTTGCCGTTCACCGTGCTGGAACTGAAACAAAACTTTAACCAATTACTGGAGGACTAAGCCATGGCGGAATTCAATTATACTGCAAAAGACTTTAAAAGTGAAAACGAAGTTCGCTGGTGCCCCGGTTGCGGCGACTATGCGATTATGAACGCGGTGCAGCGGACTATGGCCGAGATGAACGTTCCGCACGAAAAATTTGCAATTATTTCGGGTATTGGTTGTTCGTCGCGGTTTCCGTACTATATGAGCACCTTTGGTTTTCACTCTATTCACGGACGCGCAACGGCCGTTGCTTCGGGGGTAAAAACAGCCAACCCCGACCTGAATGTTTGGGTAATTACCGGCGACGGCGACGCGATGGCGATTGGCGGAAACCACTTTATCCACTTGGTACGGCGTAACATCGACCTCAATCTGGTGCTTTTCAATAACAAAATATACGGGTTAACAAAAGGGCAGTACTCGCCAACATCGGCCCGAGGTGTAATTACTAAAACTTCGCCATTTGGTACGGTTGAAGAGCCATTTGTGCCGGGAATGTTGGTTTTAGGGGCCAGCGGCACATTCTTTGCTCGCGCCGTGGACAGCAATGTGAAACACACGCAGGAAGTGCTGGCCGGTGCAGCCAAACACAAAGGAACCTCGATTGTTGAAGTGCTTCAAAACTGTGTTATTTTCAACGACGGCATCCACGAACAAATTGCCGACCCAAAATTCCGTATGGAGCGTCAGCTTTTTCTCGAACACGGAAAGCCAATGCTGTTTGGCAACGAAAAAGACAAAGGTTTGGTGTTTGAAAAAGGTAAACTGAAGGTGGTAAAAGTTGGCGAAAATGGCTATACCACGGACGATATTCTGGTACACGACGCCAAAGAAGTTGACCCAATGCTGCACATGGCACTGATTAATATGGCTTTGCCCGAGTTCCCGGTTGCAATGGGTGTTATCCGCAGTGTTGACGCACCTGTTTACGATCAGGAAGTTGAAAAACAAATTGAAACGGTGCAGGCTAAACGCCGTGTATCGAATGTTCAGGAATTGTTGCTTTCCGGAAATACATGGGAAGTGAACGAGCCCACGAGCAGCGAACCGGCCCCATTTTTTAAAAAACGCTGTGTTTTAGCAGAATAGTAAAGCATACAAATATGTTGGACAAAAGGAAGCTTCGGCTTCCTTTTTTGTTTTTCGGGAACCCGTTTTTTCCTACCTTGAACGGCATAAAATAAATAAGCTCACTTATTTAGTAAAAGCTTGTTTGTCAACCTAAACCGTTTGAAATGGATCATCTGGACAAGATTACACTCGCTTCGATTTACAAACACAAAAAGAGCGACCGCGATATTTTTGAGGAACTGATGCCAACCAAAGTGAAAGAAGTTTTGCTGGTTGCCACCCTGTACGACAGCTATTCCATTGTTCGCGAAGGGCAGTTCTCCGACCGGATTTTTGGCGAGTTCCTTCAGCTTAATTTGTACACCTACCCGCGTTTTACCAGCGTGAATTCGGAAGAACAGGCCTTGGAAACAATCCGGCTGCGCGATTTTGATTTGGTGATTATTATGGTTGGGGTTGATAAAAAATTCCCGGTAAAAACAGCCGACAGCATTCATGCACTGAAAGAGCAGGTACCCATTTTGCTGCTGGTGAACAACAACGGCGATTTGCGCTACTTTCAGGAAACGGCCGATAATTTTCCGTCCATCGACCGGGTATTTGTGTGGAACGGCAACTCGAATGTTTTTTTGGCGATGGTAAAATACATCGAGGACAAAATGAACCTGGAAGCCGATACCCGAAACGGAAATGTGCGGGTGATTTTGTTGGTCGAGGATTCCATTCAGTATTACTCGCGCTACCTGCCCATGCTGTACACCAATATTATGACGCAAACGCAAAATCTGGTGCAGGACGAAACGGCCGATGAATTGCACATGATTCTGAAAATGCGCGCCCGCCCCAAAGTGATTTTGGTAAGCAGCTACGAAGAGGCCATTGATATGATGAACCGGTACCGCGACTATTTGCTGACCGTGATTTCGGACGTGAAGTTTCACCGAAACGGGCAAGACGATGAAAACTCGGGGGTTGAATTGTTGCGTTATGCCAAACAAATTCTTCGCTTCCCGATACCGCTGCTGTTGCAAAGCCACGACATTCGAAATGCATCACGGGCGTTGGAAATTGGCGCCGAGTTTATCAACAAAAACTCGGAAAGCCTTTCGATGGATATTCATAATTTCATATACAAGCGTTTGGGCTTCGGAAACTTTGTATTTAAAGATGAAAAAGGAAGTCCGATTATGGTAGCCCATAACCTGCAGGAATTCCAGGAAATGTTTAAACTGATTCCGGCCGAGGCGCTGGCCTACCACGGAAAGCGAAATTCGTTTTCGACCTGGCTGATGGCGCGTGGCGAAATCAATATAGCCGAGCATTTGTTGCCTTACCAATTCGAGGATTTTGCAAGTGCCGACGAGTTGCGGAACTTTTGCCTGAATGTATTTGAACGGGTACGGATAAAAAAATTGCGCGGCCTCATTATCAATTTCGAGCAGCAATTGTTGGGCAACGAGCGCTACATTGTTCGTATGGGCAAAGGTTCGTTGGGCGGCAAAGGGCGTGGCGTGGCTTTTATGTGCAACTTCATCGAAAACATCGACTTCAAAAAAATCATTCCAAACATCAATATTCGTATCCCTGCAACAGCTATAATTGGTTCGGTCGAGTTCGAAAAGTTTATCGAAATCAACAACCTCTACGAAGAAATTTACAGTTCGAACGACTACGAACGGCTGAAGACACTGTTTGTAGGCTCGCGCCTGAGCGATTCGCTTCAGCAAAAGCTTTGGAAGTTTGTGGAGAGAATAAACAAGCCTTTGGCTATTCGTTCGTCGGGTTTGTTCGAGGACTCGCTGTTGCAGCCCTTTAGCGGGGTATATGCCACTTACTTACTTACCAATAATGATCCCGACGTTCGTATCCGTTACCAGCAGCTCGAAACGGCGGTGAAACTGGTTTATGCCAGTATTTTTACCGATTCGGCCGTGTCGTATTTCGATGCCGTCAATTATAAAATTGAAGAAGAACGCATGGGGATTGTGATTCAGGAACTGGTTGGGCACGAGCACAATAACCGGTTTTACCCTACGGTGAGCGGGGTGGCGCAATCGTATAATTTTTACCCGGTATCATACATGGAGCCCGAAGATGGTTTTGCGGTGGCAGCTATTGGTTTGGGCATGTATGTGGTGGGTGGCGAAAATGCGTACCGTTTTTGTCCGCGCTATCCGCAAATCAATCCCAGCAGCATTAAAGATCAGGTGCGCGATTCGCAGTGCGATTTTTATGCTTTGGATATGAGCAACAGCCGAATGGATTTGGTGGAGGATGGCGAGGATGCCGGTATTCTGAAGCTGTCGATCCGCGAAGCTGAGCGCGACGGCGTGCTAGAGCATTGTGCTTCGGTGTACGATTCGGAAAACGATATTTTGGTGAACGACCTGAGCATCAGGGGAACCCGGGTAATCAATTTTTCCAATATGCTGAAATACGGAATGATACCTATGGCCGAAACCATCAGTTTTTTGTTGCGCTTATTTCGCGAAGCAATGGGATCGCCGGTGGAGATGGAATATGCTATTGACTTGGAAAAGGGCGAAAACGGATGCCCTACGTTTTACCTGTTACAAATAAAACCGCTCATCAGGCCCGAGCACGACGTGGAAATTGAACTGGATGAGGTTGCCGAAAACAAAACCCTGTTGTTTGCCCGCCGGGGAATGGGTAATGGCCGGGTTGAGGGAATCCGCGATTTGATTTTTGTACCGGGCCAAACGTTTGATAAACTTAAAACAAAGGAAATTGCCCTCGAAGTCAGTCAGTTTAACCGGCAAATGGATTTGCAGGGGAAAGAGTACGTGCTTATTGGGCCGGGCCGGTGGGGGACCCGCGACCACTTTACCGGGATACCGGTTAGCTGGGCCCAAATATCGAAGGCCCGGGTAATTGTTGAGCAGGGGTTGCCCGATTTTCCGCTCGACGGGTCGCTTGGTTCACACTTTTTCCACAACGTGACGTCGATGGACGTAGGCTATTTCTCAATTCCATACGGCTCTCACGATGCTTGGATAAACCATGAATTGCTGGACAATGCCGAAGTGGTTGATGAATTGAATTACGTGAAACACCTGCGGTTCCCGGCTGATTTATCTATTTTGATGGATGGGCGCAAACGCGAAGCCGTAATTTATTTGTAGCACTCAGGTCACCAAACTCCGTTTTTGGAATTTGGTTTTCGGGGGATTTGAGCTTTATTTTTACATACTGCACAACACATTTTTGTGTGATTTTAGAGTTTTTTCCCGACATAAATGTTGGAGAATAGAATGATTGAAAAACTAAGTGATTGATTTTAAGTGATTGACTTTTAGGGAACATCTTTTGTTCGCAGGTTCGCATCCGGCTGATTTCGGGCGGCTTGTGTTAAACTCAAATTTAAGAGGATGAAGATTTGTATCCCCATTATCGGAAAAAATCCAGCCTTGGCAAATATTTTGGCCGACGATTTTTACAAAGCCAATTTTTATTGCGTACACAACTTGCAAAACGGTACAAACGAAGTTTTCAGTAAATCCGATTTAACGCTCCGCTTTGGGTTGGATTTGCGAAAAGGTGGCGATGACGATATTGTTAAAGCCATTATTACGCCCAATGTACGCCCGATGGCTTTCAAAATATTAAAAGACAATGGAATAAAGATTTACCAGCCCAACGGTAAGTTAGGCGATGTAAACATTAAACTTTACCACGACGGGTTGTTGCACGAACACAATATATTTACGGTGGAAGACCCGGCTTCGTGCGGCCTGAGTTGCAGTAGCTGCTCATTAGCAAACTGTAAATGAGTTTCAACTATTCAATACTCAATACAAAAGCATGACGATACCATTACGATCCCTGTCCGATGTGAAAATGATTCTGGAAGAAGCCGGAACAGACATCACTTATGCTTACGACGATTTGATTTTTGTTGAACACACAGCGTATTTACTTCAGTTTGACGACGAAAAACCGGCAAACCTAAAAATCTATTTCAATACCGATATCGAAAAAAACGAGGCAGAACAAACCGTGGCTAAGTTGATGCCTTTGCTTGCTAAACGTAAAATGAAGTTGGTGAGGGCTGGTCGGTTTCAATTGAAACAAAAAGAAGAATCTGAAGAAATTGATATTCTGCTTTTTCCTTCATAATGTGGACAAACAACACCAAAAGTAAAGCCGGACAAGTTGAGATATG
>JBKEAN010000065.1:0-5155 GCA_047972415.1 Mangrovibacterium sp. | reverse complement strand
TGCTGTTTGGGGTCGGTCATATTTTCTGCTCGTTTGGGGCAAAAATAGGCATTCTTATCCGTTTCTTCCCATGATAATTCACCGCTTTACACGGCCGCCCAAAAAAAATACAAGCATGGGTGCAACCAAGTTTTTATTCGACAACGAAAAATGGGCAATGGTGTTTTTATAACTTACTAAATAGGGTGAAATCACATGTTTTTGCCCCTTTCGGATAATTGAAAAGCATGAAAACAGGTGTTTTTGCCCCTTCAAAAATTTTTATAAAAAGCGAAAACACGTCATTTTGGTTTTTAAGAAATTATAAAAAGCAAAAACACGCCATATGGGTTTTAATAAAACTATAAAAAGTGAAAAAACGCGTTTTCGACAATTAATAAAACAATAAAAGTAGAAAAAATGCATTTTCGGCCTTTTATGGTTTCATAAAATGCAGTTTTATGCATTTTCGAGCTTTTATAATTTCATAAAATGCAATTTTATGCATTTTCGGCCTTTTATGATTTCATTAAGAGGCAAAAACAAGAGTTTTTGAGTTTTTATAATTACAGAAAGGAGTAAAAACACGCATTTTCGGCCTTTTATAATTCCATTAAGGCGCAAAAACAACTGTTTTCGACTTTTTATAATTCCATTAAGGTGCAAAAACATGTGTTTTCGAGCTTTTATAATTACATGAAATGGCAAAAACACGCATTTTGGGTATTTTATAACGATAGGAAGGTACAAAAACACGCATTCTGGGTATTTCGGGTTACAGAGCAAGATGCAACAAGGCGCTTACACCCTTGCCGGCGTGTATAAAAGAACGGGTTGAAACAAATTTAACCTATTTGTTTGTGCGAACGATGTTAAAACGAGATTTCGCGCGTATAAAGTAGTCCGTTTTACGCTGTTTATCTTTCTAGTTGAATTACCTGCACGCTCGTTTGGCGGCTTTTTACCCAAATTGGGCTAAGCGGTCAGAATTAGTTTGAAAATTTTCAACGAATAGCGGCGGAATATTACTTTTACAACAAATGAACACGCAAAAACATAGCCGTTACCGGTGGCTCGTCGTGCTTTTCATGCTCGTGGCAAGCCCTGTGCTGATGGCACAGCAAACCGACGTGTCGAAAATCCAACTGGCCAACCGGTATTACCAGGCGAAAGATTTTGGCAAAGCTGCCGTGCTGTACAACGAGCTTTTTGAAGGCAGTAAAAGCAGTTATTACTTTAATATGTACATGACTTGCCTGATTGAAGACGGCAATTACGAAACGGCCGAAAAAGAAATACGCAAAGGGCTGCGGCGCACCCCGTCTGATGTGGCTTTGTATGTGCAGTGGGCCGATTTGCTAAAACGGCAAAACAAGGAGGCCGAGGCCGAAAAAAAAATGCAGCAAGCACTGGCCGAAGTCCCGGCATCGCGGGCCGATTATATTAATTTGGCCAATAGCTTTTTAATGAAAGCAAACTACGACTATGCCGAGAAACTATACCTGCAAGCCGAAAAGAAAATGCCCGGCGAAGCCTTTCAGTTTGAACTGGGACAGGTATACCTTTTGCAACGCAACTACACCCGCATGTTCGACGTGTACCTGAACTTATTAAAAGCCGACGAAAAGCATTTGCCCCGGATGCAAAGCGCTGTTGGAAGCGCCTTCAGGCTGGATGTGGATAACTCGTTGCGCGAGCAGTTACGTTCGCGAACGCTGGCACGAATGCAAAAAGAACCCTCGGTACTGGGCTACAACCGGCTGTTAATTTGGTTGTTTTTACAGGAAAAAAACTACACGCAGGCCTTGCGCCAGCAAATTGCACTCGATAAACGCAGTGGCGACGAAAGCCCTGCCATTATGGACATGGCTTATGTGGCTACCCGTAATAGCGAATTTGATGATGCCCTAAAAGCTTACGATTATTTGCTGGCAAAGGGCGAAAACCACCCGTACTACAAGCAGGCAAAGTTGTTTAGGCTGGGTACGCTGTACCGGCAATACGAAGCAAGGGAGGCTGGTGCCATTCCGGCAACCGACTTGCAACTACAGTTCGAAAAAGCGATAGGCGAGTTTGGTATTAACGCAAGCTCCCGCCCCTTAGTCCTCAATTTTGCCCATCTGCTCACCTTCGACCTAAACCAACCCGGCAAAGCGGCCGGCTTGTTGCAGCAGGCTATGGAAATACCACGGCTCCCAGCCCTGGAAGCCGACGAACTGAAAGCGGCATTAGCTGATGTGTACGTGTTTCAGGGCGATTTCTACGAAGCCATTTTACTATACGCGCAGGTAATTGAAAGCAATAAAACCAACGAGTTAGGCGACGAAGTAAAGCTGAAGAAAGCACGGCTGGGTTATTACATGGGCGAATTGTCGTGGGCCAAGGCACAATTGGATGTGCTGAAAGCAAGTACCTCGAAACTGATTGCAAACGATGCCATGAAACTTGATGTTTTTATTGGCAACAACCTGAACCTGGATACGACCAGCGTTCCGTTGCAACTGTTTGCCCGTGCCGACCTGGAGCTTTACCGCAACCATACCGAAGCCGCATGGGCTGTACTCGATAGCCTTGAAACCAATTACCCCTACCATAGTTTACAGGACGACATTTACTGGCGCAAGGCATCAATTTGCCAAAAGCAGGGGAAGTGGCAGGAAGCTGCGGACTTTCTGGAAAAAATACTGGGCGAATATCCCTTCGATTTGCTGGCCGACGATGCCCTGATGGAACTTGGCGATGTGTACCGAGCAAAGTTGAATGACACGGAAAAGGCGCAAGCCAGCTATTTGCGACTGATAGAAAAATATCCGGGCAGTGTGCATGTAACCGAGGCACGGGAATGGTTTCGGAAACTACGTGGCGATTTTTCTCCGGGTGCCAACGTTGATGCCCCTTTAAATTAACTGCCTAACTGCCCTCCATCCTATGAAAAACCAAAAGGCGGCTACTGTACTTGCTTTGCTGGCTGTTCTCCTGTGGTCGACTGTGGCTACCGCGTTTAAGTTGGCATTGACCGAATTCAGCCCTTTTCAGCTTATTTTTGTAGCAACAGCGGTATCGCTCTTTTTTTTTATGGCGGTTGTGCTGCTAAGCGGGAAATGGCAAGCGTTTACCCGCATCAGCATGAAGCAACTGTTGCAATCGGCAGGGCAGGGACTACTCAATCCTTTTCTGTATTACCTTATTCTTTTTAAAGCCTACTCGCTCAACCCGGCACAAGTAACGCAGGCGCTCAACATGGTTTGGCCGGTTACGCTGGCTTTGTTGTCGGTACCGCTGCTGGGGCAAAAGTTGGGGTTGAAAAATTTGTTAGCGATTTGTTTTAGCTTCCTGGGGGTTGTTTTTATTTCGTCGCAAGGCGGCATTGACGGTTTTGTCCGTACCAACACGCTTGGTGCGGGTCTTGCATTGGGCAGTAGCCTTATTTGGGCGTTGTACTGGTTGTTTAGCACCCGCGATACGCGCGACCGGCTGGTGGTATTGAGCTGGAACTTTTTGTTTGGCCTACTATTTTTGCTTGTGTACAGCTTTTTCGAAGATGGGGCTTTCGCTTTTCCGCTTTCGGGACTTCCCTTTGCCGCTGCGGTTTACGTAGGCTTATTCGAGCTGGGCATTACTTATGTGATATGGATTTACGCGCTGTACAAAAGCGAAAACAATGCGGTTACCGGCAACTTTATCTTCCTATGCCCCTTTATTTCGTTGGTGTTTATCCACTTTGTGCTTCACGAAAGCATTTATCCGACTACCTTTGTGGGTCTAAGTTTTATACTTTTAGGTATCTTTAGTCAACAGCTGAGGTGGCGCAGCTTGCAGCGTTTTGTTGCGAAGGGTGGCCACAAGCAAACAACGCAGCGATGAGTTTAGAAGGAAAACGTATTTTAGGAATTGACCCCGGAACGGTGGTAATGGGTTACGCCTTGGTTGAAGTTAAGAACAACCAGCCCCGGATTTTGCATGTGGGGGTTGTAAAAACGAAGGGGTTTGATAATCATTATCTTCGGTTGAAGCATATTTTTATCCGGACACAGGCGCTGATTGAAGAATACCTGCCCGACGAACTGGCCATTGAGTCGCCTTTTTTCGGGAAAGACATTCAGGCCATGCTGAAACTGGGCCGGGCACAAGGCATTGTGATGGGGTTGGCGCTGCAACGCGATATTCCGGTGTTCGAGTATGCACCGCTAAAAGTGAAACAAGCCATTACCGGCATGGGGCGCGCCGCGAAGGAGCAAGTGGCTTATTTTCTGAAAAACATGTTGAAGGTGGATGAACTTCCCCCCGAACTTGATGCTTCCGATGCTTTGGCAGTGGCCATTTGTCATTACCTGCAATTAAAAAATCCGGTTGCTAAAGCTGGTTACAAAGATTGGAGCGAGTTTGTGAAGAAGCACCCAGGGCGGGTGAAGTGATTAGCCGCAGTGATCAGTTGTGGTCGCAGTGCTCAAAACTTCCAATAACAAAAAACCACCGGGATACGGTGGTTACAGGCTTTTATAAGCGAATATGTTGAGCAATAAGGCTTGCTGTTTCTTTCATTTCTTCCGGGCCAAATTTCTTTTTGTTTGAAAAATTCAGCAACTCAGCTTCCGATTGCATCGGCACCAAATGAATATGTGCGTGCGGCACTTCAAGTCCCAAAACCAAAACGCCTACCTTCAGGCAGGGAATAGCTTCTTTTAATCCGATAGCTACTTTTTTGGCAAACAACTGCAAACCGGTGTACAATTCGTCATCCAAATCGAACAGGTAGTCCACTTCCTTTTTCGGAATTACCAGTACATGGCCTTTGGCAACCGGGAAAATATCCAGAAATGCCAGGTAATTGTCGTCTTCCGCTATCGTGTAAGCAGGAATTTCGCCTTGAACAATCCGGGTAAACAAACTGGGCATAGCAATTACATTGAAATGTCAATAATTTCGAACGGAATAATACCCGAGGGTACTTTTATATCCACCACGTCGCCTACTTTTTTACCAATCAAGCCTTTGGCAATGGGGGTTTCAATCGATATTTTTCCCAATTTCAAATCGGCCTCGTGCTCCGAAACAATGGTGTAAACCATCGTGGCATTGTTCTTTTTATTCTTGATGGTTACTTTGTTCAGGATTTGCACCGAGTCGGTATCAATTTTCGACTCGTCGATGATACGGGCATTGGCAATTTTACCGC
>JBKEAN010000064.1:0-20248 GCA_047972415.1 Mangrovibacterium sp. | reverse complement strand
ATTTACCCCGACACCGGTTACAGCGCTTCGTTGATGAGCGATATAATTACACAACCTCTTGTTTTTTCGGATAACGACGACAACCAAAAACAGTTAATGCAGGACATCATTGTTGAAGGCTACGATTTTGACTACGAGCGCGGCTACGAATATAAATATGCAGCCCGTAAAGTGTGGATGCAAGAACCACCGCAGGATGTATCGTCGGTAAAATACGTGTTTGTGGCACTGCTCTCGAAAACAAAAGTGGTTACAAGCGATAGTAACGAAGAGCTCAGCTTACAAGTAATGCCCGGTACGGTTAAGTTTAGCCCCCGCTTTCCGATGGAGTACGATGCCAACGATGTACCTGTAATTTACGACGCCCTTCATGCCCGGTTGGTGGGCAGCAATGATTGGCTGGTAATACCCCGCATCGATGGTTTTAACTACACACCCGGTAATACCTACGAGTTGCGGGTAAGCAAACAAATCCGCGCCGAACCCTACTCGGTAAACTATGTGCTGTTGGAGGTTTTATCGGTAAACGGGCAAAACTAAATGCGAAGTGCCCGCAAACTGTACAAATAATAGAAACCTTCGTTCCCGAAAGTGGTAATTTGATCGAAATAACCAAATTTGATAAAAAGTAAAGAAAAAAAAACATCCTAAAAACGAACGAACCATGAAGCTACAAGCCATTTTGTACCCGGTTTTACTCGCCTTTTTTTATTGGTTTCCTGCGATAAAGACGAAAATGTAAAACTTTCAGATGCAGGCTACCTCGTTTTTGGGCATTTCTATGGCGAATGCGTGGGAGAGCGCTGTGTCGAGATTTTCAGGCTCGAAAAAGACAAGCTTTTTGAAGATACCGAAGACCAATACCCGTACGGGGCCGGCTTTTATGCCGGAAACTTTGTTCAGCTATCGGCTCAAAAGTTCGACGGTGCCAAAGACCTGGTAAACTACTTTCCGGCAGAGCTGCTAAACGAACCCGACAACATTATTGGACTACCGGATGCCGGCGATTGGGGCGGGCTTTACATCGAGTATAATTATAACGGAATCAGAAAACGTTGGCTGCTCGACCAAATGAAAAGTAACGTACCCGAGAAGTACCACAGCTTTATTGACAAGGTAAACGAAAAAATAGCGCAGTTGCAATAAAAAATCAGCAATAATTGGTTACATTGAGGGTGAAAATAGTCAAACTAAAAACGATGAATACTAATTGGTCACGGCGCAAATTTATTGTTGCAACAGCGGGGGCAGGAGCAGCCCTGGCTTTTAATCCGTTTACTGTCGGTGCCGCCGGCGAACCAAGCAAAAAGGTAAAACGGGCAGTAGCAAAAATCATTGGTATCGATGCGCACAACCACGTGGATGTGCCTTTCAGCCTTGAAGAGTTTAAAAAACAGCAATACCATTTGGCAGCCGAATTAAAAGCATCGGGCTTAACCGCCATCGGGATGACTTTTTGTGTTGACCGCCCAAAGTTGAGCCGCGAAGGCGAAGCTTACGAGCGCTTTTTATTATGCCTCGACGAAATGGACGAGTTGCTGAAAACGAACAACCTCACACGGGCATTAAACTATGCCGACCTGGAAAAAGCCCGAAAAGAAAACAGGCAAGTAGTGGTTCAATCGGTTGAAGGGGGCCATTTTATTGAAGGGAAACTGGAACGGCTGGCGGTTGCCTACCACCGTGGCCTCCGGCATTTGGGCTTAATGCACGATGCCCAATCCACACCACCCATTGGCGATATTTATACCGAAACGCCCGAGTTTGGCGGCCTTACCCCATACGGCGCCGATATTATTAAGGAATGTAACCGGCTGGGCATTTTGGTCGATCTTACGCATTGTAACAACCAGGCCATAAACAAAGCGCTTGAGGTGTCGGCAAAGCCCCTGCTAATTTCGCACACCGGGCTCAATACACAATTGGGTATAAACGAAAAAATGGCTAAAATGATGATGCCCCGCCTCATCAGCAGCGAGCAAGCAAAACGCTTTGCAAACGCTGGCGGCGTTATTGGCGTGTGGACCCACCTGGCCGATACGCCTTTAGATTATGCCAAAAACATCAGGGCAATGGTTGATGTAGTTGGGGTTGACCATGTTTGCTTGGGTACCGACTCCCAAATAGCACCGTCTGGCAATAGTAACGACCGTTATAGTAAAAAGACAAACCAAAGTTGGAACGATGAAAAAACAGGTTTCTTTTTTACCGTTGCCGATGCTATGCTGGCAACAGGTTTTACTACCGACGAAATAGCGAAAATTGGCGGTGGCAACTATTGCCGGGTCTTTAATACAGCCACCACGCATTAACTAAAACGGTATAACCCGCCTCCAATCAACTATTGTACGTAAGCTCTATTTTTTTTGATTTATAACCGATTAATAAACCAAATTATGGCAACAATTCTAAAGCCGGGTGAACAGGAATTTCACGAAAGCCCCAATAAAGTTGATCCGTTCAGGATATTCACCGATATATCGCGCATTGAAAAAGGGCTAAACCCTGAAAACCTGAATTTCGATATCCGGCAACTGCACCCGGGCCAATATTCAGCCCCTTATCACTTTCACCGGTATGCCGAAGAGTTATTTGTCATTATCTCTGGTTCGGCCACCTTACGTACCCCTGCCGGCTTGGAGCTAGTTAGCAGCGGCGACCTCATTTTTTTTGAAAAGGGTGAAACAGGGGCACACCAGTTGTATAACCATACCAACACCACTTGCACGTTTCTGGATGTGCGTACTTACATTGGCTTTGATGTGTGCGAATACCCCGATTCTGATAAATTATTTATTGCGCCTACCTACGAAATATTCGAAAAGGAGGCACAAGTAGCGTATTTCCGTGGCGAAGAAAATATTGGTGAGAAGTGGGCGCAGATTGAAGGTAAAACAAAATAATACAGACCCAGTTGGGCACTACGCCTTGTTAGTTTTTTGCAAATCATAAAAATACAAGCAATAACAATAGTCTGTTTTTCTTTAAGTTAAATGGCGTTAACAACTGAAAATATATTATTGATTGGATCTATCCTGCTGTTTATCTCGTTAATTGCAGGAAAGACATCATCAAAATTTGGGGTGCCGGTTTTAATTTTGTTTATAGCTATTGGTATACTGGCTGGCTCCGATGGAATTGGTGGAATCCATTTTGACAACCCTAAAACGGCACAGTTTATAGGTATTGTAGCCTTAAATTTCATTTTATTTTCGGGTGGGCTCGATACCGGCTGGCAATCGGTAAAACCTGTTTTGTGGCAAGGGATTACCCTTTCAACACTTGGCGTTTTGTTGACTGCTGTTTCTGTGGGGGTGTTTGTTTGGTCAATAACAGACTTTACAATTTATGAGGGACTGTTACTCGGGTCCATTATTTCATCAACCGATTCGGCGGCAGTTTTTTCAATTTTGCGTTCAAAAAGCCTCGCCTTAAAAGGAAATTTGCGCCCAACCCTTGAGCTGGAGAGCGGAAGCAACGACCCGATGGCCTACATCCTCACTGTTGTTTTCACCGGATTGGTAACCAACCAGGAATCAAGTTTTATTGCCATTTTACCAATTTTTTTACGACAGCTATTGCTTGGCGGGCTTTTGGGGTTTGCATTTGGTAAAATTGGCTCCATTGTAATTAACAAGATTAAACTCGATTACGAAGGCTTATATATTGTTCTGGTGATTGCGATTATGTTTTTTAGTTTCTCTGCAACCGACTTTGTTGGCGGAAATGGTTTTCTAGCAGTTTATATTGCTGCCGTTTATTTAGGAAACCAGGAGTTGATACATAAAAAGAAAATTTTGAAATCGTTTGATAGTTTTGCGTGGTTAATGCAGATTATCTTATTTTTAACCTTGGGTTTATTGGTGTTCCCAAAACAAATTGTGCCTGTAATGGGCATCGGTTTGCTAATTTCAGCCTTTTTAATTTTAGTTGCCCGTCCGTTGAGCGTTTTTATTTGCCTTACACCGTTTAAGGTTCAGCAACGCAGTCGCTTATTTATTTCGTGGGTAGGTCTGCGAGGCGCGGTTCCAATCGTTTTTGCAACTTATCCGCTAATTGCCGGGGCTGCAAAAGCAAATATGATTTTTAATATCGTGTTCTTTATATCAATTACCTCCGTTCTCATTCAGGGAACTACGCTTCCTGAGATTGCAAAATGGCTGCACCTTACACTTCCCGAAAAGCTCAAACAACGAACTCAAACCGATATTGTTTTGAATGATGGGATAATGTCGAACTTAACCGAAATCACTATCCCCGACGATTGCTCCATCGTTGGGAAGCAAATTGTTCAGTTGGGCTTGCCAATTACAACACTGATTTCGTTCATCCAACGAGATAATAAATACATCACTCCCAGTGGTTCCACCTGTATCGAGGGGCAAGATAAATTATTTGTTTTATCTGAAAATAAAGACTCGCTCAATCAGGTATTTACCTGTCTTGGGATGGCGAATGATAAAATGTTGAACGAATAAGATATGGGTAATCAGTCAATAACAGGTAACTGGCAAGGCATCGTCCGAATGGGCTCATGTAACGTGGTAGCTAAAAATTAAATCTGCCGTATGCTTAAAACACTTTTTTAGTGCCATAGTAGTTCTCCCTGAATTCGGAAGGGGTGCAGCCCTGGCTTTTCTTGAAAATACGGTTAAAGTTGGAAATATTGTTGAAACCGCAGTCGTAACAAACCTCGGTAATGGTTTTGTTCGATTCAATCAGTTGCCGGGTGGCAAAGCCCAGCCGCAGCTCGTTCAAAAAATCAACAAAGGTTTTACCGGTGCGCTGTTTCATTAACCGGCTAAACGAAACCACCGTCATATCAACCCGTTCGGCAAGCTCTTCAACCTTCAGTTTTTTGTGGTAGTTTTGTTGAAGATAATTGTAAACCGTTTTTATTTTTTCGCTGTTCAAAAAGTTGTCCTTCTGGCTAAACGAGGCGTACATGATGCGCTAATCATCCGACTGATTAATAAGTAGGAACGAAGAACATTGATTGAAAATAGTTTTTGAAGACCGCAGGAAACTGTAGCCTTTTTTAGTTGGTGTTTTTTCACTTTTCGATATTATCGCTCGGATTATTGAAAGAATTATTTTATGTTTACAAAATGAACTATTCCATGCTGTTATTCTGAAAAAGGCTTTTTGTTAAGAATATTTTGTTTTTTTGATTCTTTAGAAAATGAATGCGCGGATAATTGATATTCGATTAGTTGTCAGTTTATTATGTCTTTGTTTGATAACTGATCTTTCTGGATGCGGCATTAATAGTAGCAAAAAAGAAACTTGTGCGAATAGTTTTTTCTAAGTTTACATGCTCCAACAAGGCAATTCATGTTACAAAACAACTTTCAATTACTGAAAAGGATAAAATCGGGAGATGAACTTGCTTTTAAAGAAGTGCATAAATTGTTTTACTCGCGTCTTTATTATTTTATTTTCGAGTTTGTCCGCTTACACGATATCACGGAGAATATTATACAGGATACTTTTGTTGCGTTGTGGAATAAGCGCATTGAGCTAAGAGAAGACACGAATTTAAGTGCCTATTTATTTACAGTTGCCAGAAACAACGCCCTTTACAAGCTGAGAGATGCACAGTACCGGCTCAAGCTGTTCAAATCGGACGGGATGGAAGGGTCGGAGATTAATTTAAACACCGGGGTACTTGAAGAAATCGATTTATCGTCGATCGTTCTTGGTGAAATTGAACGAATTATTGAAGAAACCCTGAGCGAACTTCCGCCAAAATGCAGGGAGGTATTTTACCGTAGCCGTTTCGAGGAGAAGAAGAATCGCGAGATTGCCGTTGAGTTGGGCATATCGGAGAAAGTTGTGGAGAAACACATCAGCCGGGCATTAAAATCGTTTCGACACTCGCTTCGGGACTATCTGCCAATTGTAGCTTTCCTTTTTTACAACTAATTTTTTTTTCAAAAAATATCTTCAGGAGGGGGGGCAAATTCGACTTTGTGCTTTATACAGGTATATGTGGTGCATATGGAAGATGTGAATGAAATACTGAAGCTTGTTACCAACAACCTGGATCGGTCGAAAAGGGCACAGGTTGCACAGTCTGTAAATGACGATGAGGAAAAGAGGGAGCTCTATAAAAGGGCCAAATACAGTTGGGCACTAATTTCGACACAAAGAAGTATGCCTGAAAAGCAAGTTAGGGAATCGTTTAAATTGCTTAACAACACAATTTCACAAAAAAAAAGCCGGCCCAACCTGAATTTGTATCTGAAATACGCTGCAATGCTTTTGCTCTTTATTTCGTTGTCGGTATTTACGTATTTTATTGGCCATAATGCAGTTACCAACAACAATCCGGAACAATATACCACAGTTATTGCAGAGAAGGGACAGATATCGAAAATTATTCTGCCGGACGGCACTGCTATATGGCTAAACTCAGGTAGCACGCTTCAATACAACAGCCAATATGGAATTGACAACCGGGACATGCGTTTGTCGGGTCAGGCCTATTTTGATGTCAGCAAAAACAAACAACTTCTTTTTATTGTTTCATGCCGCGATATTGAAGTGAAAGCTTTGGGGACCAAGTTCGACATTAGTTGTTACCCCGATGAGCTTACAACCAGCGTTGTGCTCGAAACAGGGAGCGTTGAATTGGCGAAAGCAACAAGCAAACAGCCCATTTGCCGCCTAAACCCGGGAGAACGGGCCGTATTTGATGGCCCGCAACAACGTGTAGCCATTGCAGGCACCAACGTATTGGAATATACCAACTGGAAAAGTGGCATGCTTACTTTTCACGATGCACCAATGGATGAAGTTATCCGAACGCTTTCGCGAAAATATGATATTGAGGTAGAGGTGAAAAACCCAAAGGTTTACAAATCCGTGTTTACCGGGAAATTTAAAAACGAAAGCCTTGATAATGTGGTTGATTTGATGGAGTTTACCTGTAAAATAAAAGGAGAGGTTATTCGGGAAGGTGGAATTTGTACAAAACTGATTTTAGAATAAAATGCAATTAATAGAGAATAATAAAAAAATAAGACATATGCCAGGAAGTTGATAACCAAAAAGGAGATGTTTCCATCTCCTTCATTAAAAAATGTGTTTTAGGTGCTTTTTGTTTCTCAGGCTGAAGCACCTATTAATTTGAATTTTAATCCAAATTGAAACAAATTTATGAAAAAAAACTATTACCCATGGATTTCCGTAATGAAACCATTGTGGAAGTCAAAATTGTTAATAACCATGAAATTAACATTCATTGCTTTGTTCATTGGTGTAGTTCAGGCATTCGCAGTCAGCAGTTATTCCCAGACAACGCGTATTAGCCTAGACCTTCACAATTCGACCGTAAAAAATGTATTAAACCAAATAGAAGAGAAATCGGATTTCTATTTTATTTACGATGCTTCGCAGATTGATGTAAACAGGCTTGTTAACGTGAGTGCAAATGATAAATCTGTCCCCGAAATTTTAGCCGACGTTTTTAAAGAATCAAACGTGGTTTATAAAATTAACGACCGCCAAATTGCTATTACATCCAATGCGCCTCAAGTGTCGGCGCAGCAAACCGGCAAAATTACCGGTAAAGTTACCGACCCAACCGGCGCCTCGCTACCGGGCGTTTCCATTGTGATAAAAGGAACAACCAATGGCACTGTAACTGATTTTGACGGAAATTACAGCCTGAGCAATGTTCCGGCAACTGGCGTTCTGATGTTTTCGTTTGTTGGAATGAAGTCACAGGAAGTAAGTGTGGCCGGGAAAACCGTCGTTAATATTGCGCTCGAAGAAGATGCCATTGGTATTGACGAAGTTGTAGCTGTAGGTTACGGCACCCAGAAAAAAGTAAACCTCACCGGTGCTGTTACCCAAGTAAAAATGGAGGAAGTGCTTGGTAGCCGCCCCGTAACAAGTGTTGCCAGTGCTTTGCAAGGTACTATTCCCGGTTTGCAGGTAACCGGCGGATCAACCCCTGGCCAATCAAAGACCTTAAACATCAGGGGTATTACCTCTATTGCTGCCTTGGGTGCCGACCCGACAACATCAGGCGAGCCACTGGTATTGATTGATAACGTACCCGGCTCAATTGATTTGCTGAACCCGGAAGATATTGAATCGGTTTCGGTATTGAAAGATGCCGCATCGGCTGCTATTTATGGGGCACGTGGTGCTTTTGGGGTCATTCTTATTACCACCAAAAAAGCCAAAAAAGGGGAAACATTTACGTTGAATTACAACAATAATTTTGCTTTCCAAACGGCCATTAACCGTCCCCAACAAGCTTCGGTTGCCACATACCTGGAAACGATGAAGGAATTTTTGAATGGACCGCTCCTGAATAACGTAAACATTGACGACTATTTGGGCTATGTCAACGAATACAATGCCAATCCAAGCGCTTTTGCAGCCAATCATTCGGGCGATTACTTTCAGGATGGCCGTTACCTGCCGGCAGGCGAAAGTTACTATTATTACCTTACTGCCGGAAACCCGCAAGAAGCCATTCTCGACGATTTTGGCTTTCAGCAAACCCACAACGTATCGGCAACCGGAGGAACCGAAAAACTTTCGTACCGCATGGCAATGGGTTATACCGACCAAAATGGTCCGCTCATTACCAGTAAGGATGGTTTTGACCGCATTAACCTGACATCCTATATCAGTGCCGATATTACCGATTGGTTAACCCAATCGATTGATGTTGGATTTACAAAATCCGACAGAAGTTATGTCGAGAATTCGGATATTTTTAAAACTGCCGATCCAGTCATTACCCCAACCGGGTCGATGCCTGCTAGTTACGATGTTGAAGGTGATGCTTACCCGGTATTTACACCTAGTAACTTCATTCGCTACGGCGATCCCTCCAAATGGTTAACCGAAAATACGAGGTTGTTTTCACGAACTTCAGTACATCCGTTTAAAGGGTTTGAAGCAATTTTTGAATATACCTACGAAACGACAGCAAAAGACTATAAATATTATACGAATGCTGAGGAGATGATTACCATCCAAAATACCGTGGATAATATCTCAGCCGACCCCAGATATTACAACACCAAAACCAGCATTGCACTCAATTCGTTTAATACTTACGCATCTTACGAGAAGGAACTTGGCAAAGGGCATAATTTTAAATTAATGGCAGGTTATTCACAGGAAACCCGCAACTTTGAATCGCTGGCAGTGAATTCCAATGAGATGATTAACCCGGAGAAGCCATCGTTTTCAAGCGCTACCGGAATTTATTATGTGACGGACAATTTTGTTCAGTATGCCATCCGAAGCGGATTTTTCCGTGCTAATTATAATTACAAGGACAAGTATTTATTGGAAGTAAATGGCCGTTACGATGGTTCTTCTAAGTTTCCAACAGATACCCGGTTCGGGTTCTTCCCTTCAGTTTCGGCTGGTTGGAGACTTGATAGTGAATCGTTTATGGATCGGACCAACGATTGGTTGGACCTGGCAAAATTACGTGTTTCGTATGGCGAGCTAGGTAACCAAAGTGGGGTAGCCGAATATGGTTATATGCCGGTAATGGAAGCTGGTTTGGCCAATTGGTTGGTTGGTGGCGAGTTGCCCACAACCTTGACCCCTCCCGGACTTATACGAACCGACTATTCATGGGAAGTAGTTCAAACCCTCGATTTGGGTATTGACTTGGCCATGCTGAATAACCGCTTGAGCTCTACTTTCGACTGGTACCAGCGCAATACAATCGGTATGTTGGCACCGGGCGTGCAACTTCCGGCCGTAGTTGGTGCAAATGCCCCCGACCAGAACGCTGCCGATTTGGAAACAAAAGGTTGGGAATTGGGCGTGCAATGGAAAGACCGTATTGGCAAATGGCGTTATGGTGTTGGATTTAACCTGTATGATTCGAGAACAGTTATTACTAAATACGACAATGAAGCCGGGCTGTTCTACGATTCTTCAACAAACAGTAATTATAGGGAAGGAATGGAAATTGGCGAAATCTGGGGCTATGAAACTGCCGGGTATTACACGGCTGACGATTTTGACGACCTGACCAATTTTGTATTGAAAGACGGTGTAACAAGTTTGAACGGCTACACGGCCAAACCGGGCGATGTGAAGTTTGTTAACCTTGATGATAGTGATGAAGTTATTAATACCGGTGAAAATACGGTTCATGAACCAGGCGACCGGAAAATCATTGGTAACAGCTCTGCCCGCTACCAATATGGTATTAATGCCAATGTAGGCTGGAAGGCATTCGACTTGTCAATCCTCATGCAAGGGACAGGGAAACGGGATGCCTGGATACGGAATGACCTGATGTTTGGCCCCTCCTTGCATTATGTAGGTGTTTACGAAGACAACCTGGACTACTGGAAGCCAGCAGACAGGGCCAATGGCGATTATAGCGCTGTAAACGCAAATGCATTCTTGCCCCGTATTTACGGCGAAAACGAAAACAGGGAATCAAACTACCGGGTACAAACCAAATACCTCTCTAATGCTAGTTACCTCAGGCTAAAGAATGTTACGCTGAGCTATACTGTGCCAAAACAACTTCTGAGCCGTGTTGGAATTGGTAGCGGTAAAATCTTCTTTAGTGGCGAGAACATGTTAACCTTCTCTAGTCTCACAAAAGGGATTGACCCGGAACGGTTGGGCTGGGGGTATCCGTTCTATGCAACCTATTCATTTGGTATTAACCTGACACTATAAAAATACGTTAATTATGAAGAAAATTATTTTGTCAATATACATCGCGCTGTTATTCGTTTCTTGTAACGATGATTTTCTGGAGAAATATCCGATTGAATCGCAAACAGAAGCAACAGCCTTCGAAACCTATGCTAATTTCGAAACCTATGCCTGGGGAATGTACGATGTTTTTATGGATTATTCGGGCATAACACGAACCATTAACAGTTACCGCGGTCCTGGCCGTGGCGATGCTTTTGCCGGTTACCTATTGTACAATCAGGTTGTTGCACCAAATGCCTACGCCAGCCAGGTCGCTACTACGTTTGCCAGTGGCGACGATGCCGGTGCTTATTGGCTTTATGCAACAGGAGGCTGGAGCTTCTCCTACATTCGCAGGGTAAACATCATGTTGGCGAATATTGACGATTCTCAAATGACCGACGATGAAAAAGCACATTGGCGTTCGGTTGGTTATTTCTTCCGTTCGTTTTTGTATGCCGAAATGGTATCTCGCTATGGCGATGTGCCCTGGGTTGAACAACCAGTTTCCGAAGTTGACCCTTTAAAAGACGCTCCGCGTGATAGCCGTGTCACCGTAGTTGACAATATGCTGGATGACCTGCTTTATGCCGAGGAAAACATTAATGAAGACGGCGATGGCGACAATACCATCAACAAAGCATGTGTTCAGTTTCTAATTTCACGCGTAGGCTTATTTGAAGGAACATGGAGAAAGTATCATAATGTGAGCGACGGCGATGCAAAATACGACCAAACTGCACTGCTGGAGCAATCGGTTCGAGCCTCAACGGCCTTAATGGCTTCTTACCCTTCGTTAGGTACCTACGACGAGTTGTTCAACAGTCCAAGCTTGTCAGCTAACCCGGGGGTAATCCTTTACAAAGAATTTGTAACCGGCGTTCTTACACACTACATTGGGCGTTATTGTCGTACCGGGGCAAACGGCTGGGAAGTGCCCAAACACACGGTTGATTTGTACCTTAGCCAAAATGGCTTACCAATTCATAATGCAAGCAATACCGAATATGATGGTGATGAAACCATGTATAATGAATTCCGTAATCGCGATAAGCGATTGTATGCCAGTGTTATACCGCCGTATTACGATGCCGCTTCTGCACCTTATAAATACGCCGAACCAGCCGCGTTCAATACCAATTACAGCGAATATGTAAACATGATGTCGTCGCTTTTCCCAAGCGCAACAAGTAAACGTTTACCTGCCACGGCATTCAACAATATTGGGATATGTCCGCAGTCGCCAAACATTGATAAGTACGGTACGGCTTACCTGAAATCGTCCACCGGTTATTCATTCTTCCGGTATTATAACCAATGGGAAACCAACGTTCCGGCAGGTGTAAATGAGGCTGATATGCCAATTTTTCACATGAGCGAAATTTACCTGAATTATGCCGAGGCAAAATGGGAGCTGGGTAGTTTCAGCCAAGCTGTTGCTGATGCCTCAATTAACAAATTGAGGGCACGGGGCGGTGTTGCCAATATGACCGTTTCTTCAATTGGTAGCGACTTTGACCCGGATCGCGATCAGACTGTTGATGCTGTGCTTTGGGAAATCCGTCGCGAGCGTATTGTTGAAATGTTGGGCGAAGGCGCCGGCTTCGACGATATACGCCGCTGGAAACGCGCACCGTGGTATATCAACCGTAATGTTGTTGGCTGTTATTTGCGTTACAGCGATTATACCGATAAAACATCAGGTGCGGTGTACAGCAAAATTTATAACATCGACCTGGTTGATGAAAACTTTGGCGCTGTTGCTAAAACTTCGGCCGGAGAGGGATATGTAAAACGTTTTGCAGATCAATCAACAATCGGAAAAGGATGGCTTGATAAGTATTACTTGTTGCCATTGCCGTTGGAAGAAACAGCACTGAACCCGAATTTACTACCCGATAATCCGGGCTGGTAATTTACATAGATTGAGAACTAATGCGAAGGGCTGCCTGATAGGTGGCCCTTTCTATTTCATAGTTTTTTTATCTTCGTAACACAAACCCTGGCAGAAAACGAATATAAACTGGCAGAATTCTGTTAGTTATTTCTCTGCAACACCCGGTATTTGTTTATTTCTTATTGTATATTTAAACCTGTGAAAGAGAATAGTATAATCATTGGTGAATTACCGGTGGTTTGTTGAATTGTAGTTTGCCAAAATAAATTGAAAACCAATAAATAATAAAAAACCTTTAATGTATGATTAAAAAGATAGGATTGCTTAGCCTGCTTCTAAGTATTTTTGCAGTAGTCAATGCACAACAAGAAACATGGGTTCAACTCTTTAACGGCAAAAACCTGAAAGGTTGGGAACAATTGAACGGCAAAGCGTTGTACGCCGTTGAGAATGGCGAAATTGTCGGAACTACTGTTCTTAACACACCGAATTCATTTTTGACAACCAAACAAATTTACGGCGATTTTATTTTGGAGCTAGAGTTGCTGGTTGATGATGATATGAATTCCGGTATTCAGTTCCGCAGCCTGAGCACACCTGCTTACGATAATGGGCGTGTACATGGCTACCAATGCGAAGTCGATCCTTCCGCACGTGCATGGAGTGGTGGTATTTACGACGAGGCCCGTCGCGGATGGTTGTATTCAATGGAATACAATCCTTCGGCAAAATCGGCTTTCAAATCCGGAGAATGGAACAAGTACCGGATCGAAGCCATTGGCAATTCAATCCGGACCTGGCTAAACGGAATCCCGGCTGCCAATTTGGTTGACGACGTTACTCCCGCAGGTTTTATTGCCTTGCAAGTGCATTCTATTGGTGCCAACAAGGCGCACGAAGGCAAATCAATCCGTTGGCGCAACATTCGCATTTTGACCTCGAACCTCGAAGAAAACCGCTTGCCAATGCCAACCGCAGTACCCGAAGTGAGTTATTTGAACAATGAATTAACCGGCAGGGAGAAGCAAGACGGATGGAAACTGCTGTGGGATGGCAAAACGACAAATGGCTGGCGAGGTGTTCGCCTGGATACATTCCCGACAAAAGGGTGGCACGTAGCCGATGGGATGCTGATTGTCGAGAAAGCGTCGGGCGCAGAGTCGGGCTATGGTGGCGATATTGTGACAGACCGAAAATACAAGAACTTCGTTTTAGAGCTCGACTTTAATTTGACTGAGGGCGCTAACAGCGGGGTGAAATACTTTGTACAGGGAAATACCAACAAGGGTGAAGGCTCCGAAATTGGGTGCGAATTTCAGATACTGGATGATGCCAAACACCCCGATGCCAAATTAGGTGTACTCGGAAACCGGACACTGGGGTCGCTGTATGATTTAATTACGGCTGATGCCCGTTATTATAACCCGAAGCTCACGTTTGGCAAACAGTTTAATGGGCTGAATTCATGGAATAGGGCACGGGTTGTAGTGAATGGCAACCACGTTGAGCATTACCTGAATGGTATAAAAGTGATTGAATACAACCGGAATAGCCAAATGTGGCAAGCCCTGGTCAATTACAGTAAATACCAGAAATGGGAAAACTTCGGCAACTTTGAAGATGGTTATATTTTATTACAGGATCATGGTGACGAGGTTCGTTACCGAAACATCAAAATAAAAGAACTGGACTAAAACGCTAAAATTAATAGACCAATGAATAAAAACAGACGCGATTTTATACGAAACTCCGTGCTTGGGCTCGGAGCTATGACAATACTTCCGAGAACCATGTTGTTCGGAAATTCACGCCCTGTAACGGCAACCGATAAGGTAAATGTGGCGTTTTGCGGCATTGGCAACCGCGGTGGACAAATCCTCGAAAGCATTATGCAAACCGGTTGGGTAAACAATGTGGCCATGTGCGACACCGACATGGGAGCTAAACAAACGCTTCCTGCGCTGAAAGCCTATCCAGATGTTCCACGTTATCAGGATTTTCGGAAAATGTTTGATGAAATGGCCGGTTCAATCGATGCCGTGGTGGTCGGAACACCCGATTTTTCGCACTTCCCGATAACCATCTTGGCCATGTCGCTCGGAAAGCACGTGTATGTTGAAAAACCATTGACCCGGACTTTTTTAGAGTCGGAGTTGTTAATGCAGGCCGAAAAGAAATACGGGGTAGTGACCCAAATGGGCAATCAGGGTCATTCCGATGCAAATTACTTTCAGTTTAAAGCTTGGGTTGATGCCGGAATTATTAAAGATGTGACCAAAATTGTGGCACACATGAACAGTGCCCGTCGCTGGCATGGTTGGGATACCACCATGACGACGCTACCTACCGGCCAACCTATCCCGTCAACGCTCGATTGGGATACTTGGCTTGGAACCTCGCAGTTTCATGCTTACAACAAGGACTACATTGAGGGGCAATGGCGTTGCTGGTACGATTTTGGGATGGGTGCCCTCGGCGACTGGGGTGCGCACATTGTTGATACCGCTCACCAGTTTTTGGATTTGGGTTTGCCCTACGAAGTGGAAGCTGTTCACCTGGAAGGGCATAACCCATTTTTTTACCCGCAGGCATCAACAATCGATTTTCGCTTTCCAAAGCGTAAGGGAATGCCGCCCTTAACCATTACCTGGTACGATGGTGTGAATAACTTACCCGAGCTACCCGCTGGTTACGGCGAATCGGAACTGGCATCGGATATTCCGGCTGCGAGCACTGGCCAAATTGAAAAACGAACCTTGAACCCAGGTAAAATTATTTATAGCAAAGACCTCACGTTTAAAGGAGGCTCTCACGGAAGTACGCTGAGTATTTTGCCTTCAGAAAAGGCAACTAAAGTGTTGAAAAATTTGCCCAATGTTCCGGCAAGTTCGTCCAACCATTTCGAGAATTTTATTTTGGCTTGCCAGGGCAAAGAACAAACCCGCTCACCGTTTTCGGTTTCGGGGCCGCTCAGTCAGGTTTTTGTGTTGGGAACACTCGCTCAGAAATTAAATACGAAATTGGAGTTCGACCGTAAAACGAAGCAGATAACCAATAACCTTTTGGCGAACGAGCTACTAAATGGTGTTCCGCCGCGTAAAGAGTGGGAAGAGTTTTACAGGTTGTAACCGGAAATTCGCGGAAGCAGTCTTTCATATTAACCCGTATCAATTTTAAATAGCCAGGTTTTGGGGTTGAATCATTTTTAGCTCGAAAACCTGGCAATGTTAACAAATGAGCAGTACGGCCAAATTTTGTCATCACTCACTTGCCGGGATGAACTCGGTGCTCGATCTCGTGCTGATTGGTGTGGAGGATGAATTGGCAAATGAGTTTGCACGTTGTTGCCGTGACGAACTTGTAGTCATAGAGAAATTGCTGAGCCGTTTCGACCCGGAATCGGAAACCTTTAAGCTGAACAGAAATACCATTGGGAAATGGGTGCCGGTAAGCAACGAATTGTGGTCGGTTATACAACAGTGCGAACAGTACCGCGAGCAAAGCATGGGCTATTTCAATATTGCATTGGGCTACTTGAAGCAGAGTACCGAACCAACGCAGAAACCGTCGCCACCAGATATTCGGATGGAACCGGAAAGCCAATCTGTTTTGTTTGGAAACGGGTTTACTTCGCTCGATTTTGGTGCTGTTGGCAAAGGCTTGTTTCTCCAAAAGCTTGATTGTTTGCTCACAACGTTTCAGGTTGAAGATTGCTTTGCCAGTTTTGGTGGAAGCTCGGTTTTAACACGTGGTAAGCACCCTTCGGGCGATTATTGGCCGCTTTCTCTTCGCGAGGGCGAACCCGGGCAACTTCACTTCAAACTAAACAACCACGCTGTGTCAATAAGCAGTGTGGAGGTCGGAAAGGGGAGGGCAGCGCATATTTTCAATCCGAATAAATTGGAAATGGTAACTGAACCGCGATTAGCTTTTGTGAAAACGGACTGCCCGGTTGAAGCCGAAGTTTTATCAACAGCGCTACTTGCTTCGCCGCCTGCTGTTTTTGAACAGCTGTCGCAAGCTTTTAAGCCAGAGCAAGTGGCCGTTTTTTTTCAAACAAAAACAAATAAACTTTTTTTGGAATATGAATATACAAAATCGGACTGAGCAATCGCGCCGCAACTTTTTGAGGGAACTGGCTTTGGGTAGCTCCCTGTTGCTGCTGTCGGCCCCTTGGCTGAAAGCATTTGCATCGGGAGAGAAAGAGTCGGCCGAAAAGAACAATACCGTCAGTATTGCGGTAATTGGAACAGGCTCGCGCGGAATGCAACTACTGAGTTATTTGCTACGAATACAGCAAAGTGCTAATATTCGTATTATTGCCCTTTGCGATAATTATCAACCTAACTTGGAACAGGCATTCGGCTTATGCCAAAAAAGCGATGTCAGCCCAAAAACTTACGCCGACTATCGCGAAATGCTGGCCAATGAGAAACCGGACGGCGTTATAATTGCGACACCGCTCACCGAACATGCTTTTATTGCTGTTGATTGTATGCAGGCGGGAATTCACACTTTTTGCGAAAAGGCTATGGCCCGTACCTGCGACGATGTGAAACTGATGTACGATGCGCATCGTGAAACCGGGAAAGTGTTGCAAATTGGGCATCAACGCATGTTTAATCCCATTTATCTGGAGGGGATGAAACGGATACAGGAAGGTGCTATTGGGCAAATTGGGCAAATGCGGGCATATTGGCACCGCAACAACAATTGGCGGCGGCCTTTGCCCGATAATAACCCGGCACTTGAGCGGCAAGTGAATTGGCGTTTGTACAAAGATCTGTCGGTAGGTGTTTTAACCGAACTGATGACACACCAGCTGCAAGTTGGTATGTGGGTACTCGATAAGGTGCCGGAAAGTGTTGTGGGAACAGCCAGCCAAGTGTTTTGGAAAGACGGACGAACTATTCCGGACAATGCATCCCTGATTTATTCTTTTGACAACGGTGTGCAGTTCGTTTACGACTCGATGACCAGCAACCGGAAATATGGTTTGGAAGAACAAATATTGGGGAGCGAAGGAACCATTGAGTTTGAAACCAACCGCATTTTTTCCGAGTCCATACCTCCGGCTCCCGGAATCAGGCAGCTCATCCACAGCATTGAACGAGGAGTGTTTGAGCATATTCCGATAGGCGGAGCATCATGGGTGCCAGAAACAGCGGTTAAGTATGATGGAACAAAACTGATGGCCGACGATTTTTATGAGGACAGCCAGTTTCAGCTCGAAGCATTTGCCGGTTTTATCCGACAGGGGAGCATTCCCGACCGGATGATCAGGGAGGCTTACTACACAAGTATTTGGACATTGCTTGGCGAAACGGCCATTGACGAGGGACGAAAAGTGTTTTTGCCCGAACAGTACCGTATTTCCTAACCATCAAATTGGATTAGCATGAAAATTATCGAAATTAATATCTTTCGCCAACTCAGGCTGTTACTCTACATTTTTATATTCTTTAACCTGTTGAATGTGGCTGGCATCCTGATTTTTCGCACGTCGTGGAGCGAACTTTATAGCCAGCTTGGTTTTGTAGTCCTGCTTACATTGATATGCTGGTTGTTCTTTTTATTTGTTAAAATCGTGTACCGTTTTATCCGGAAGCGCAACGAACCAAGGATATCTATCTAGCTTTTCAACCGGGTTCAAATTAAACACTGTAAGGTTGGGCTTGGAACCGAAAGTTTTGCTTAATAGATATGATGCTGATAAACAAAACAGAATAGCTGCGTACATTTTGTTGTAAGTGTTTTGGTGCGATTGCTTTTCCCCATTTTATAGCGTGTTTTTTCGGCTTGTGAAAGAGGGTATTGTGAGTTACCTGGAGAAAGGGCAGCGCGAAATGATGGGCTCGGCTTTTTTACTGAAAAGCAAATTGCCGGTTGGTGTTGAGTGCATTACGATCACATCGCGAACCAGTAGCACCTGTTTGGCGGTGCGTACGGAAGCCAGGCTATTGCACGGGCAAAACAATTTTTGTAAGGTATATCCGTACCGGATGGTGGCACCCGGTAATTGGCTGAAGCTGAATTCTTCGGTTTCACAGCCCCTTTTTAGCCCTCAACTTTTTGCATGAACCGTTAATGCGTTGGTTTGTTGAAGAAGTTCAAAAAGCATCGATCGGTTTTCACAACCGGGATTCAAAAAAAAAAGAAACATGCGAAAACATAACGTAGCAAACGCGTACCGCAGTTTGCAACAAGTTATTTGTACCCAACTGGAGCAGGCCGATGGCGGTTCCGTGTTTAAAACCGACCATTGGGCGAAAGACATTGGCGAAGGGTTTACAATGGTGTTTCAGAATGGGAACGCCATTGAGAAAGCGGCGGTGAACTTTTCGGCCGTGAGCGGGAAGGTGAGCCAAAACATGCGGCAAGCGTTACAAATTGACGAAGGGCAGGCGTATTTTGCCAGTGGCATTTCGTCCATAATCCACCCGTGCAACCCGTATGCCCCTATAACGCATATGAATGTGCGTTATTTCGAGCTTAGTTCGGGGCAGGCGTGGTTTGGAGGCGGAATCGACCTTACCCCTCATTATGTGAACCCGAAAGAAGCGAAATGGTTTCACCAGGAGCTGAAAGCTGTTTGCGACCGTTTCGACCCGGACTGTTACACCCGGTTTAAATGCTGGGCCGACGATTATTTTTACCTGCCTCACCGCGACGAAACCCGTGGCATCGGCGGCGTTTTCTTCGATCATCAATTGGCAAGCAGCGAAACGGCTTTTGCCCGGCTGTTTACGTTTACCAAAGAGCTTGCCGAAGCTTATCCGCGCATTTACATCAGCTTGTTGAATGCCAACCGCGACAGGCCATTCGCCGATAAACAAAAAGCCTGGCAATACCTGCGGCGGGGCCGCTACGTGGAATTCAACCTCTTGTACGACCGGGGCACAAAATTCGGCCTGGAGTCGAATGGACGCACCGAATCAATTTTTTTGAGTATGCCGCCAATGGCTTCGTGGGCCTACGATTACCAGGCCGGGCCTGGCTCGCACGAAGCTGAAACCCTTGGCTTACTAACGAAGGGTATCGACTGGCTTTCGCGGTAAAAGGCCTGGCAATTGCGTAAAACCACAATTTGTGGATGGTTTGGTTTGGGTAACCGGCGGATGATAATACCCCTTTAGCTTCAATTTGAAAGGGACAACTCACATTTTATGTAATTTTTTGTCCGGTTTGGTGCCAAATTGCGCCAATATTTTCTACCTTTTACATAAAAAAATGAAGGTATTCCGTTTGCTGCCCCTGCTTGCCGCTTTTGTTTTACTGGCGAACAGTTGCTCGTTGATGAAATTAAGCATCGAAACCCCGGGCAAGCCGCTCAGTTCGCGCCAGCTGACTACACGCGCGCTTGTCCGCAATTTTGTAAACCAGGCTACCGATGCGGTTGCACGTTCGGCCGATTCCATTGCCCAACTGGCGGCCAATGAGCCGTTGTTCCAAATTAATGCCATTCGTTGGAAACTAAGCGCTGCTTCGGCATACACGCGGGCGGGTTATCAAACCGTGCCCGAAAGCTCCCTCACCGATGTATGGGTGTTGACCCGACAGTGGAACCAGTTCATGAACGCGCAAGCCGACTCGCTGTTTGGTAATTACGGAAAACTGGCCCAAAATACCTGTTTGCAACTGCTT
>JBKEAN010000063.1:0-31197 GCA_047972415.1 Mangrovibacterium sp. | reverse complement strand
CATCAAAGCTAATAATGACGGCATTTTCGATTGCCTGAATGAAATAATCAGACGGTTTATTCCCGGTAAAATTGTTAAAATCGGTTATCCACCAACCTTCGAGTGCAAACTGGGTAATTTGTTCGTTCGATTTTTCGTTGATGTAATACATCCGCAAGCATCCCTTCGACACAAAATGCAAGAACCTGCATGTTTCGCCGCTCCTAAGCAAATATTCCCGTTTCCGGCACAATTTACATGTCGCGTATTTTTCGAGCGCCAAAACCTCGTGCGGCTCAAGCGGCAAGTATTTTTCAATATGGTTTATCAGCGTATCAATCATGCCTCTAAACAACTATTTTATCTGTATTTCAACAAATTTTTGAAGTTGAAACTGATGTATTCTACTTAAAAAAGAATACCAAAAGCCCGGGCTGAATTAGTCAGATCGATTTTCAGTTTTTCGGTAACGAAGCCAGCTGCGTGAAAAGCGGAAGCAATTGCTCGGCCATTTGTTTTTGATCCTCTCGATCCGGGTGACCGGTGCAGCCATGTGCCACAATGCCGCGAAACTCGTACAGATGAATTGGCTTAACCGGGTTCCGCTTATTAAAATTTTCCTGTACCCGTTGCAAACAATCTACCAGCAGCGTATTTTTCGTTTCATCAAAAACAGGGCTGGTTAGTAATACAATTTGTGCCTCCGGATAGTAGCTGCAAACCTTATCGACAAACCGGATGTATTGTAACACAAACCTATCAGCCGAAAACGGCGGGCGTACATGCAACGTATCCCCTTCCGAAAAATCGTTTGTTCCCAGGCAAATACTAACAATGTGGGGTTGAAACCGGACAAAATCCCAGCGTTTGGTTGAATCGGTATTCAGATAGCGGTTTTCGTACACCGCGGGCATCGATGGCTCATCCATGTTCCAGGTGCGGTAAACGCCAATTCCCGAAACCGAACTCAGCATAAACTGTGCATTCAACGCTCTTGCCAGCCGGGGGCCGTAAGCCCAGTACGCGTTGTGCTGATCGTACCACTCGCCTGCCCCGCAAGGGATTTCCTGCGTATCAACGCCCATACCACAAGTAATAGAGTTCCCTATAAACTCGATTTTAAGCGACGCCAATTCGGGTAATTTTTCCAATTTTTTAGCCTTTACCCCAACAAATTCAATGTCGCCAACGGTGGCTTCTGTTGCTTTGTAAACAGTTACCCGATGCGTTTTGGCCAAAGTTTCTGCTTTGGCAGGCAACCATTGCACCGAGTCACCTTCAATTCTGTAACGGTCAATGTATTCGCCATCAACTTCGAGCGACACATAATTGTAATTTGCACCGTTGGCCCCAGCCCGCAACCCAATCAAACAACTATTGCCCGAAAAAACAAACGATACCGACGAAGCAGCGCCAATTAATACGATTGGTTTTTGCGGCAACACGTCGACCCGTCCGGCTGTGTGGATTTGCAAATCATCCGGTTCAAACAGCTGCAACTCGGTTTGCTTGCACGATATGATTAGTACAAGAAGAACAAGACTGATAAAAACAGATCGGGATTTCATATTGGCCGTATTTTAAGTTCAAAACAAAGCTAAAAAGAATAATTGCTTTCGAAAGCGCTATCGTTTTAAGGGCGCTACTGGCACGTTTGCTCGGTCTGTCCGTGGCATTGCTCAACCGGTACCATCGTTCACTCATTGGTTGGGTTATTCGTTTGCAAATCGGATTTGAAGAGCTAATTTGCATGAAAATTTAGTTTATGCTTCAAGTTGAAAATTTCCTGAAGAATATCCATATTACTCCTTCCGCTAGTCATCACAAACTGGGACTGATGACCGTTTCGGAACGGAAATACCTGGACCACTTGATTGACTCGGTTAAAGCATGTCTCTCGTTCATGCAGGAAAGCCTCGAAAAAGAAGATATTCCTTCCTTTTATGAATCGCTGAGCAATTTGAAGTTTTTTATCGAGTACTCCGACGAACTCAATAAAAACTGGCATATCATCCGGGCCTACTCGGGGGCATTAGCACGCATAAATAATAACGCATCACTTAAAAATGCTTCGACCGTAGCACGCTACTACGAACTAAAATATGGTGGACGACGCATTCTTCGCAGCGAAAACTGGTTTGAACATCAGCGCTGGGATTTTCTGGACGAGCTGCAAACGGTAAACACTGCTCCTGCCCTTCAAAAATTTATCGACAAGCGGACCAAAAAGCTGAACGAATCATTCCAGATATTCAAAAGCGAGCTGCTCATATTCCTTCAATCTATCTGAAAATAGGCGTTGTATTTTTAGGCAAACGTATTGCTGAATCGTTTTTCATAGGGGTTGAAGGCGACTTTAACAGTTGCCAATCGCCATTAAAACCACGAAAAAAAGCAAATCGGCCAGCAGCGCTGCCCATTTCCTGCGTTTTGTCATATTTCGCTTTCAAAATGCAAGTGATTGTCGCCCTGTTAAAGATTATTAACGAATTTTTCACTCGGGCATCGCAGAAAAATTTAACTTTAGGAAAATTTTCATCCGAAAACATGAAAACAGCAGTTATTCTAACTTCTTCTATTTTCTACCTGTTAGGCTTAAAAATGTCCCAAAACATTGAATCAACTCAAAAAAACCAGACCGAAAACCCGGTGCCGGTTGTACAGGAACAGGTAGAGGCCAAGCAGGAGATTACGCTTCAGAAGGATGAAAAAACACTGAATGTTTCGCCGCAACAAAATGCAACTAGTAATACGTCACAACCAGATTCCGATCTAAACTCGGTAATTCGCAATAAATCAACACACTTAATGGAAAAGATGGATTAAGCTGAATAAGCTTAATCCTTCTCACTCAAAGAATGCATCAATTCCCGGATAATGAAATTTTTCACGAGCAATCCGTTCCGGAAATATAAAATAGTTCAATTCTGCCTCCGTACACAGTTTTCCATTGCCATCAAATAATTTTGCTTCAATTTTAGCCGTTCGTTTTGTTTGCTCAACCAAACGTGCACGCAAGCTTACTTTGCCTTGGTTGGTATGAACCGCTTCCTTATATCGAACATTTATTGAGGTTGTTACGCCAGCAGTTTTACATTTAATGTAAATTACCCAGCCAGCAATTTCGTCGAGCAGGGTTGCCTGTATGCCCCCATGCAGTACGTGCACCCAACTCATAAACTGGTCTTTCGGCTCCCATTCCGAGTACAATTCGTCTCCGTCTTCCCAGAATTCCAGTTTCAGGCCAATCGGGTTAAATGGCGAACATCCGATACATTGATACAAATTGGGATCGTCGTTCCGGTGAACATTCAAAATTTTTCGCATAGCTATAAAATAAAAAGCCGGCTCCAATCTGCGAGCCGGCACAAGTTTATTGTTTTTTTTTGAATTAGTTATTTCCAAGAATCAGTGGAAGCCCCTCTTTGCCACTCCCGACAACAACCACTTTTGCATTGTCTGATTTTGACAGCTCCAAGGTTGCTTCAATGCCTCGCTGCGTCAGTATTTTATCGGTCAAACTTGAATTGATAATTTGATTATACTTAGCAACACCTTCGGCTTCAATGCGTTTACGTTCAGCTTCGGCAGTTTCGCGGCTCAGGCGAAACTGGTAGGCCAAGGCTTCCTGCTCTTGCTTCAACTTGTTTTCAATAGCAATTCTTATTTGGTCGGGAAGGTTGATGGAGCGGATCAGCAACGCCCGCATATCAATATTATTTTTCGAAAGGATGATCTTGGTTTCGTCAATAATCGATTGTTCCACTTCGCTCCGCTTGGTCGAATAAATCTCTTCGGCTGTGTAGCGGCCTGCAACCTGGCGAACCATCGAGCGTACTTCGGGCACAATCAGTTGTTCAATGTAAGCTTTTCCAAACACCTCGTGCAAGGTGCCAATATTCTCGTAAAGCGGGTTAAACCGAACAGATACATCAACATTGAGCGACAAACCATTTTTATCCAGAACATCCATCGTTTCCTCCCGTTGTTGTTCTTTCACATCGTAAACAATCATATCATTCCAAGGAGCTACCACATGAAAACCAGGTAGGTACACATGTTCTTTATCCAAGCCATTGCCGAATGGGCGGAAAATAATAGCCCGCTCACCAGGTTGAATGGTGTAAAACATGCTACTTCCAAAAAAAACAAGCACTACAATTGAAAGTACGCCAATAATAATGTACGATTTTTTCAACGCATTCATTTGTGTAAAGTTCCGATTCATTTGCATAAGGTTTCTATTTGATGGCGATGATAAGAAAATCTGGTGGCAATGCCAATGATTGGAACGGTTAACTACCAAATTTTGCCGGCAAATACAGCCGCTGCAATTTTCAACCTTAAATTTTATAGTTTTGGGGTGAATAACAAATTACAGAACAAGTTTATGATTGGCTCATCAGAATTAATTATCAACCCCGACGGAAGTGTTTTTCACCTGCACCTGAAACCCGGACACCTTGCCGACAACATTATCCTGGTTGGCGATCCGGGGCGTGTTGAGCTGATTGGCAGCTTCTTTTCCGAAATTGAAGCCAAAACCAGTAACCGCGAGTTTGTTTCGCTGGTTGGGTTTTACAACGGGAAACGCATCACAGTCGTTTCAACCGGCATTGGAACCGACAATATTGATATTGTGCTGAATGAATTGGATGCGCTGGCAAACATCGATTTTGCCACACGGGAAATAAAAGCCGAAAAACGCAGCCTGAATATTGTTCGTATTGGCACTTCGGGCGGTTTACAGCCCTATCTGGATGTAAATTCCTTTGTTGTTTCGGAAAAAGCAATAGGTTTCGACGGTTTGCTGAATTACTATGCCGGACGTAAATCGGTTTCGGATTTGGATTTTGAAGAAGCGTTTAAAAAACATGCCGGCTGGAATCCGCTACTCACCTCACCTTACGTCGTGAACGCTTCGCCGAAACTTTTCGGCAAGCTGGTTGGCAGCGACTCTACCCCAGGCGTAACCATATCGGCACCTGGGTTTTACGGGCCACAAGGCAGGGTGCTGCGCTTGCCTATTATTGACCCTGACATCAATGCTAAAATTGAAAATTTTGTTTTCGACGGCCGACGGATTACCAACTACGAAATGGAATGCTCGGCCATATACGGGCTTTCGGCGTTACTGGGGCACCATGCGGCAACCGTTTGCCTAATTATAGCCAACCGCCTCAGTAAAAAAGCTAACGGCGAATACCATTCGCAAATGAAAAAACTCATCCACACGGTATTGGATAAATTAACGGAATAGCTATATTCATCCCATAGCACAAGCCTATGGAAGCAGAAAAACTACAAGCCCTTATCTCGCTTTTGGACGATCCCGATCAAGCGGTGTTTGAAATGGTGGAGCGGGAACTGCTGAAAGAAGATTCGTTGCAGGTTGAAGAATTGGAACACATTTGGGAAACAAGTTTGGATGAATTGATACAAACCCGCATTGAAAACCTGATTCAGCAAATTCAATTTCGTCAAACCAGCCGAAAAATACGAAACTGGTCAAAGCAAAAAGAAGTTGACCTGTTCGAAGGTTTCTTTTTGATTAGCCAATACCAATATCCCGAATTAAAGTTAAAAGACATTCAGTCACAACTAAAAAAAATAGGTAACGATGTTTGGCTCGAAATTAACAACCGGCTCACATCTATCGAGAAAATTACGGTACTAAACCACATTTTGTTCGATGTCAATAAATTCGGCATCAACATGAGCAATCTGCAATCGCCTCAAAACGGTTACCTGAACCAACTGCTCGAAACCAAGAAAGGCAATCCTGTTTCGTTAGCCATTTTATACCTGCTTATTGCCCGCGAATTGGGTTTTCCGGTGCAGTTTGTCGATTATGCGAAAAACCCGCTCATTGCGTACATCGACCCTGAAATGGCCAAACGTGCACATGGGCATGATTACAACTCGCCGGTACTTTTTTATATTAATCCGGCCAATAAAGGTGCAATTGTTGGCCGAAAGGAGATTGAGTACCTCAGCCGCCGCGACGAGCATGTTAACGAGGAAGCCCTTCAGACCTCATGCGAAGACCGCACCATTATTAAAAAACTATTGGAAAGTTTAATCGAAAGTTACGAATCGCTCGGCTACGACGAAAAGGTGAATGACCTAAGTGCGATTGCTAATTTATTGTAGCTGCCGGTACCGTTCGCACAAACACCGTTCCGGGATAAGCAATATCTGCTAAAAACAAGCCTTCTGCCGGAACCGATGTGCCTGCCGCGCCCCTATCCCTCGCTTCAATAATCTGGCGAAAACCATTAACGGTGAGCTTTCCCTGCCCTACTTCAACCATCGTTCCTACAATGGCGCGTACCATATTGCGCAAAAAACGGTCGGCTTGCACCACAAACAGCAGCTTACTTCCTTCTTGTTTCCACTCTGCCCTGTACATTTTGCAGTTATTGGTTTTTACGTCGGTGTGAAGTTTACTAAAACTTGTAAAATCCTCAAATTCAAACAATACTTTGCATGCCTCGTTCATTTTTTGAATATTTAAATTCCGGTTGAATTGCCATGCCGTTTCGCGCGTAAACGGATTTTTTTGCTGTTGTATAAAATAATGGTAGGTACGCGACACTGCACTAAAACGGGCATGAGCTTCATTATCAACCTTTGTCAAACAAAATATAACCAAATCGGGGCCTAAAAAACGGTTCAGCTTATGTACAAAGTCTGCCGAATCCAATTTTTCATTTTCCGAATCAAAATGGGCTACATAATAGCTGGCATGTACGCCGGTATCGGTACGGCCAGCGCCGGTCACAGCTATTTCTTCGCGACAAATGGTGCTGAGTGCCCGTTCCATCTCTTCCTGCACACTACAGGCATTGGGTTGAACCTGCCAGCCGTGGTAATGGGTACCTTTGTAGGCTAATTCGATAAAATAACGCTGTTTCAAATCGGATTTTGTTGGATTAAAATTTAAGTCCATCAACTTTGAACGCGCGAAAATATTAAATTTATCGCGCTTTTGTGTGCTTGTTAACTTAACAATCTTTAACAAAGTTATACCCTTTTTTGGAGTCGCAAAAGGTAATTTCGTCATTCAAAATAAAAAAACACATTAAAAAAGAATATGAATCAAACAGTGGATATTCGCGAGCTGAATGAACGCATCCAAAAAGAAAGTTCTTTTGTGGATCTGATCAGCATGGAAATGAACAAGGTGATTGTTGGCCAAAAACATTTGGTTGAAAGTCTGATGATTGGGTTGCTGTCGGGCGGGCACATTCTGCTCGAGGGTGTTCCCGGTTTGGCAAAGACACTGGCAATTAACACACTTGCAAAAACCATTGACGCCAACTTTGCCCGGATTCAGTTTACACCGGATTTATTGCCGGCCGACTTACTTGGTACGTTGATTTATAGTCAGAAAAACGAAGAGTTCATCGTTAAAAAAGGGCCAATCTTTACCAACTTTGTACTGGCCGACGAGATTAACCGTGCACCGGCCAAAGTGCAATCGGCCTTGCTTGAGGCGATGCAGGAACGCCAGATTACCATTGGCGACCAAACCTTTAAACTGAAAGAACCTTTTTTGGTAATGGCCACCCAAAACCCCATTGAACAAGAAGGCACCTA
Source organism: Mangrovibacterium sp. (assembly GCA_047972415.1). Lineage (GTDB taxonomy): Bacteria > Bacteroidota > Bacteroidia > Bacteroidales > Prolixibacteraceae > Mangrovibacterium. The sequence goes on along the minus strand of JBKEAN010000063.1, from coordinate 23,616 downwards.
CCCGCTACCCGAGGCCCAGGTTGACCGTTTTATGCTGAAAGTGGTGATTAAATACCCGGCAAAAGAAGAAGAAAAACTCATTATCCAGCAAAACCTGTTGAAACAGTTTCCGCAGCCATCAACGGTGCTTAAACCGGAAGATATTTTGAAGGCGCGCGACGTAGTAAAAGATGTTTACCTGGATGAAAAAATCAGCAAATACATTGTTGACATTGTGTTTGCCACCCGTAACCCCAAGGAATATAAGCTGGAAAAATATGCTGACATGATTTCGTACGGTGGTTCGCCGCGTGCCAGCATCAGCTTGGCGCAGGCAGCCAAAGCGTATGCGTTCATTAAGCGCCGTGGTTATGTTATTCCGGAAGACGTTCGCGCAGTGTGCCATGATGTACTCCGTCACCGTATTGGTTTGAGCTATGAAGCCGAAGCCAACAACATTACCAGTGAAGAAATTATCACTGATATTTTGAATACGGTAGAAGTACCCTAAAAGGCGAAAATTCCAAATATCAAAAAAACAAAAAACAAAAGACCCAAATGAATAATTTGGAAAACCGGTGCCTTCAGTTTGCAATCGACATTCGGTTAACACTGAAAAAGCTACCGCGAAATATTTCCAACAATGAAGATTCCAAACAGGTAGTTCGGTCTTCTGCATCAATTGGTTCTAATTATATTGAGGCAAATGAATCCCTCGGAGATAAAGACAAACTTTTTCGTTTACGAATCGCCAGAAAAGAATCAAAAGAAACAAGCTATTGGCTGGCCATTTTATTAAAAACGAATCCAGAGTTTGTAACAGAACTCCAAAATTTGATGAAGGAAGCAGAAGAATTGAAAAAAATAATTTCTGCGATTATCCTCAAACTAGATAAGTAGCGATTTGAATTTTGGTATTTTTTTATTTGGAATTTATACCAAGAGATAAATTACGATAAAAGAACGAATAATCAAGGTATCTTGGAACATACAGAACTACTTAAGAAAGTCCGGAAAATTGAGATAAAAACCCGGGGATTGAGCCGCAATATTTTTGCAGGCGAATACCACTCGGCGTTTAAGGGGCGCGGTATGGCTTTCAGCGAAGTGCGCGAGTACCAGTTTGGCGACGATGTTCGCAACATTGACTGGAATGTGACGGCTCGTTACAACAAGCCCTACATCAAGGTGTTTGAAGAAGAACGCGAATTGACCGTCATGTTACTCATTGATGTCAGTGGTTCGCGCGATTTCGGCTCTTTCGAGAAATTCAAAAAGAATGTGATTACCGAGATATCGGCTATTCTTTCGTTTTCGGCGATTCAAAACAATGATAAAATCGGGGTCGTTTTCTTTTCGGATAAAATTGAAAAGTTTATTCCTCCCAAAAAAGGAAAATCGCATATCCTGCGTATTATTCGCGAGCTTATCGATTTTGAACCCGAAAGCAACGGCACCAACATCACCGAAGCCCTGCGTTATACCACCAATGCCATTAAAAAACGCTGCACTTGCTTCGTTATTTCAGACTTCATGCAAAGTGAGACCGATTTTGAGAAAGCCCTCACTATTGCCAATAACAAACACGATGTAGTCGCCCTGCGGATATACGACGAGCGCGAATCGGCACTGCCTCCTATTGGCATGATAAAGCTGAAAGATGCAGAAACCGGCGCTTATACCTGGGTTGACAGCAGCAGTCGGCAAGTTCGCGAACAGTACGAACGGTGGTGGAAGAATATGAGTACACGGCTGGATTGGTCGTTCAAAAAGAGTGGCGTTGACTATGCCAACATCAATACAAAAGACGATTATGTACGGTCCCTGATGACCTTATTTAAAAAACGGGGATTAAAAGCATAAAACATGAAAGGAATTAAATTATACGGCCTGATTGTATGCGCGTTGGTTCTGCTGCAAATGCAGGTTCGGGCACAAGGCGTTAAAGTAAAAGCAGTTATCGACTCAACTCATGTGTTGATTGGAGACCAGCTAAAACTGCGCCTGGAAATAGAAATGACCAAGGGAACACGCGTTGCATTTCCGCAAATTGGCGATACACTAACCCCTCAAATTGAGGTGATAAGCCAATCGCCATTGGATACGCTGAAACTGGACGAGGCAGAGCAGTTAAAGGTGATTAAAAACCTGATGATTACCAGCTTCGATACCGGACGCATAGAAGTTCCACCATTTCAATTTAAACTTTTGCAAAACGGACAGGAACTGAACCTGGAAACATTGCCTGCTGAGTTTTTTGTACACAGTATGCCCCTGGATACCACGAAGGGCCCGGTTGACATAAAACATCCCTATGCAGCACCGGTAACACTGGCCGAAGCTTCGCCTTATATATTGGGTGCAATCTTGATTTTGGCCATTGTATTTTTCATTTTCTACTACCTGCAACGCCGCAAAAAAAACAAACCACTATTTGGCCCTGTAAAACCCAAAGAAGCGCCACACGTAATCGCATTGCGCCAGCTCGAACGCATCCGCGAAGAAAAGCATTGGCAGGAGCCTGGCTTGGTTAAAGCTTATTACAGCGAAGTGTCTGATACCCTGCGCGAATACATCGAAAAACGATTCGCTATCAATGCACTGGAATATACCACCGATGAAACGGTGCAAGCTTTTAATCGGCAAAAAGGGCTGCTGAGCGATAAATCGTTCGGTCAGTTGAAAGAGATTCTGAGTCTTTCGGACTTGGTGAAATTTGCCAAATACCAGCCTCTGACCGATGATCACAACCTGACCCTGATGAATGCCTTCTTTTTTGTAAACGATACAAAAATTGAAGAGCGCAAAGAGGCAAAAGATGAGCGTGAAGGTGAAGATGTAGCGTTAAAGTAAAGCTCTTCATCCAGTCTGCCCGTCAGGAATATGAAAATAAGTAAGTTTCGACGAATAGAAAAAATAAAATGAACGGAATAACATTTAAAAATCCGGAATATCTCTACCTGCTTTTTCTGCTGGTACCCATGTTAGCCTGGTACGTTTTTCGGTTTCGGAAATCGGGTGCCAGCATTCGCTTTTCGAGCCTGGCTGGCTTTGCCAACGTTGGAAAAAGCTGGAAACACTACGTGCGCCACTTCCCTATTGTATTGCAAATGCTTGGTATTTCGCTGCTTATTGTAGCACTGGCCCGCCCACAGTCGTCCGACAGTTGGGAAAATGTGACTACCGAAGGGATTGATATGGTGATAGCATTGGATATTTCGAGCTCCATGCTGGCACAAGACTTTCAGCCCAACCGTTTGGAAGCTGCCAAAGATGTTGCAACCAAATTTATTGCCGGCCGCCCTAACGACCGGATGGGATTGGTTGTTTTTGCAGGTGAAAGCTTTACACAGTGCCCGTTGACCACCGACCACGCTGTTCTGATTAACCTTTTCCGCGATATCGAAAGCGGTATGATTGAAGACGGCACCGCAATTGGAAACGGGTTGGCGACATCGGTTGCCCGGCTAAAAGAAAGCAACGCTATCAGCAAAGTGATTATTTTACTGACCGATGGCGAAAACAACCGTGGCGAAATAGCACCAGTTACAGCAGCCGAACTGGCAAAAACATTTGGCATAAGGGTGTACACCGTTGGAGTTGGTACAATTGGACAAGCCCCTTACCCGGTTCAAACACCCTTTGGAACGCAAATACAAATGACGGATGTAAAAATTGACGAGCCTACGCTGCAAAAAATAGCCGACATTACCGATGGAAAATACTTCCGTGCCACCGATAACCAGTCACTCGTAAAAATTTATGAGGATATTGACAAGTTGGAAAAATCGAAGATTGATGTGAAAGAATACAGTCGCAAACAGGAAGAATATCAACGATTTGCCATATTGGGATTCGTAATTCTACTGGCAGGCTTCTTTCTCAAATTAACTCTATTCCGTAACATTCCTTAAGCTGAAAAACATGGAAATGTTCAGATTTGCACATCCCGAGTACTTGTACGGCCTCGCAGTCGTCCCTATACTGATTCTTTTGTTCGTAATTACCCGTATTAGGCGTAAACAGGCATTGGCACGCTTCGGGTCAAAAGAAATAGTCGATCAGTTAATGCCCAACGTAAGCAATAGCCGGCCAGTTATCAAATTCGTTTTGTGGATGCTGGCCTTAGGTTCGGCTATTTTTGCCTGCGCGCAACCGCAATTTGGCAGTAAGCTGAAACCAGAAAAACGCAAAGGGGTTGAATTAATTATTGCCCTAGACGTATCGAACTCGATGATGGCCGAAGACATTCAACCAAACCGGCTGGAGCGGGCCAAGCGGGCTATTTCGAGGCTGGTTGACAACTTGCAAGACGATAAAATTGGCTTAATAATATTTGCGGGCGACGCCTATACGCAGCTGCCCATTACGACTGATTATTCATCGGCAAAACTATTTTTGAATTCGGTTAATACCGATATTGTCCCGCGCCAGGGTACTGCCATTGGTGCTGCCATCAATCTGGCTGTTAATTCGTTCAGCCCTCAATTTACCGGAAATAAAGCAATTATCGTTATTACTGATGGCGAAAACCACGAGGACGATGCCATTGGTGCGGCCACTGCTGCCAAAGATCTGGGTATTGTTATAAATACCATTGGTATGGGCCTGCCTCAGGGGGCACCAATCCCGATGATAAAAAACGGACAAAAAGATTTTCGCCGCGACAGAGACGGACAGGTCGTTGTAACCAAACTCGACGAACAAATGTTGCAACAGATTGCTGCCGCCGGGAGCGGTGTTTATGTTCGTGCCAATAATACACAAGTTGGTTTGGAAACCCTGTTCAACGAAATTGATAAAATGCAGGAAGGTGAAGTGGAATCGCTGGTTTATGCCGAATACGAAGAACAATACCAGTGGTTTATTGGCCTGGCGCTGCTATTCCTTTTTGCTGATTACCTGGTTCTTGAACGCAAGAACAAGTATTTGAAAAACATCAAACTGTTTGGAAAATGAGACTACACACAATAAATTGCATCGTACTTCCCGGCTTATTACTGCTGTTAATTACAACAGGCGTGCAGGCACAAAACGAACGTAAATTTGTGCGTCAGGGGAATAAATTTTACGAACAAGCCATGGCCGATACCGTAAAACAAGACACCGCTAAATTTGCGCAGGCAGAAACAGCGTTCCGGAAGGCTTTGGCCAAACGCCCCGATGACCTGAAGTGGAATTTCAACTTGGGCGACGCACTTTACAAGCAAAATAAGTTTGATCTGGCGCAGAGTACTTACGCCGACGTCGCAAAAAATAGTGCTGACAAGCTTGAAAAAGCAAAAGCGTTGCACAACCTTGGTAACTCGCTGCTGATGCAGGAAAAACTTGACGAGAGCATTGAAGCCTACAAAGATGCCCTTCGAAATAATCCGGATGATCTGGATACGAAATATAACTTACTGTATGCCATGAACCTGAAAAAGAAAAAAGACCAGCAAAAGCAAGATCAGGATCAGAATAAAGAGCAGGACAAAGACAAAGACAAAGACAAAGACAAAAACAAAGACAAGCAGGATCAGAACAAAGACCAAAATAAGGATCAGAATAAAGAGCAAAATAAGGATCAGCAAAAGCAGGATCAAGACCAAAACAAGAATCAAAATCAAAACCAGCAACAACAGCAGCAGCCTCAACAACAAAAAATATCGAAGGAAAACGCTGAACGTTTATTGCAGGCATTGCAAAACGACGAGCAAAAAACCCAGGAAAAAGTGAAAAAAGCGAAGGCGGTGCAAGCTCAGCAACGCAAAACGGAGAAAGACTGGTAATAAAACTTAAAAATAAGTTTACGAATTACAGACTAAATCGGCTTTTTTGGCTGTTCTTTGCATGTTTTAGTAATTTTGATTTGGAATTAACAATGCATAATGAGTAAAATGATTAAGCGACTCATCTTTTCAATTTTGTTTATACTGCCGGTGTACATGGCTTCGGCTGACGCCGTTAAGTTTACGATGGCCGCACCTAATGTTATTTCGGCCGGTGAACAATTTCGTTTATCGTTCAACCTGAATGAAGAAGGAAAGAACCTGAAACTTCCCGACCTTTCTGCTTTTCAGGTGCTTATGGGGCCATCTACCTCGCAAAGCACCAGTATGCAAATCGTCAACGGACAAATGTCCCAGAGCGTTTCCTTCTCGTATATTTATATCCTTCAGGCAAAACAGGAAGGTAGCTTTACCATTAAGCCAGCCACAATTGAGGTAGATGGCAAAGTGTATCAGTCCAACGAATTGACGATACAAGTAGTAAAAGGGCAAGTCAATCAACAACAAAACAGCTCTGCTGGAGGTGCAACCCAGCAAAACAACAATTCGGCGCCCACTGCCACCGATATATCCAAGGACGATTTGATGGTAAAAGTTGATTTGGATAAGCGCAATATATACCGTGGAGAACAAGCTATTGCAACTGTAAAAATATATGTAAGCCCCAATGTACCGATTACCAATTTTGAAGACGTAAAAATACCTTCGTACGAAGGCTTTTGGACGCAGGAGATTCCGGTACCAAACCAGATTCAATTCAATCGCGAAGTGCTCAATGGCAAAATATATCAAGTTGGGCTTTTAAAAAAAACGATCCTGTTCCCTCAACAAACCGGTCGCATAAAAATCGATCCATTTGAAATTACCTGCCTAATCCGGCAGCAAATACGTCGCCAGCGAAGCGTTTTCGACGACTTTTTCGACAACGGATACCGAACTGTTTCGGCCAAAGCAGTGAGCGAGCCTACCTATGTACAGGTAAAAGAATTGCCTTCACAACCAGACGGGTTTTACGGTGGTGTGGGGAACCTGAGTTTTTCGGCTGCAATTGATAAAACCGAAGCTAAAACAAACGAAGCGATTAGCCTGCGCCTTACGGTTCAGGGAAGCGGAAACCTGCGGTTGATTGAAGCGCCGAAAGTAGAATTTCCGAAAGACTTTGAAGTTTACGATCCGAAAACAACCGAAAACCTAAACCCCGGAAATGGTGGTTTATCAGGTAGTAAAACGTTTGAATACCTGGCTATTCCACGTTATCCGGGCGATTACACCATTCCTCCGGTTACATTTACAAGCTTCGACCCGGCTAGCGGAAAATACAAAACCACCACATCTCAGGCCTTCAACCTTAAAGTTGAAAAAGGCAGCGACGAACAGTCAGCAACAGTAACCAGTGCAGTAAACAAGCAGGATGTCCGTTTTCTTGGGAAAGATATCCGTTTCCTGAAACAGAACCAGTATAAACTGCATCCGAAAATGGATTCGTTTTACGGTAGTACCCTGTTCTGGTTAATGTACATTCTGTCGGCAGCAGCATTTATAGTGATGGCTATTATTTACCGCAAAAAGCTGAAAGAGAATGCAAACAGTGCTTTGGTGAAAAACAAAAAGGCAAACAAAGTAGCACAAAAACGGTTAAAACAAGCTTCCGTTTACCTGAAAGAACACAAAGCCGAACAATTTTACGAGGCCGTGCTAAAAGCGTTTTGGGGGTACCTGAGCGACAAACTAAGTATTCCGGTGGCCAGCCTGAACCGGGATACAGCTGTAGCCAACCTGAAAGACAAATTTGTTGACCAGGAACAAATTGACGAATTTATTAGCTTGATTGACACCTGCGAGTTTGCCCGCTATGCCCCCAGCACATCGGATGCAGCATTGGAAGAAGTGTACGGGAAATCGGCCAGCCTGATGGGAAAACTGGATAAACAAATCCGTTGAAAACTGTAAATTGAAAGTCATATGAAGAGATTCATTCAAACCATATTATTACTGAGTATCAGCTTTGGAACATGGGCGCAGGATGCCTTGCTTGACAAAGCCAACAAACACTACATTGCAGGCGAATACGAGCAAGCAATTGACGGGTACAACGAAATCTTAGGCAGCAACCGCGAGTCGGCCGAAGTTTATTATAACCTGGGCAATGCCTATTACAAAACCAACCAGTTTACCCTGGCTATCTTAAATTACGAGCGGGCCAAATTGCTGGCTCCAAACGACGAGGACATTCAGTTTAACCTAGATATGGCCAACCAGTATGTGGTTGATGCAATTAACCCGCTGCCTCAGGTATTCTTTATCCGCTGGTGGAGCAACCTAACCAACAAGCTATCGGTTGATGGGTGGGCAAAAACCAGTGTAATTAGCTTTATCTTGTTTCTGATACTGGCCGGATTATTCGTTTTCACCCGGAAAAGCCTCCTAAAGCGACTTTCATTTTGGTGTGGCATATTAGTGATAGTAATTTCCATTTTTAGTTTTAACTTTGCCACCCGGCATAAAAAGCGAATCACGGAGCACAATTTTGCCATCATTACCCAAGCAAGTGTGACGGTAAAAAGCTCTCCGGCTGAGAATGGCACCGATTTGTTCATGATACACGAAGGACTGAAAGTCGAAATCAAGGACAATTTGGGGCAGTGGTTACAGATTCGCCTGTCTGACGGGAACCAGGGTTGGTTACCATCGAGCAGTTTAGAACGAATATAAAACGTGCCAGCTTATGCCGGTTTTTTTGTTTTACACCATATTTAAAAACCATTTTAAACGCGGGTTGTTAAAGGACTCATAAATTTTAAATCATGGCTTACAATTTATTAAAAGGTAAAAGAGGAATTATTTTTGGTGCCCTCAATGAAGATTCTATCGCTTGGAAAGTAGCAGAGCGCGCCTACGAAGAAGGGGCTACCTTCACACTAACCAATACTGCCGTTGCCCTGCGTATGGGCGATACTCCCAAATTAGCGGAGAAATGCAATGCGACTTTAGTTGCAGCCGATGCTACCAATGTTGCTGATTTGGAAAACCTGGTGAAAGAATCGATGGCCGTTCTGGGTGGAAAAATCGACTTTGTGCTGCATTCCATCGGTATGTCGCCAAACGTTCGCAAAGGCCGTCATTACTCCGACTTGGACTACAACTACCTGGAAAAAACCCTCGACATATCGGCCGTTTCGTTCCACAAAGTATTGCAAGTATGCCGTAAACTGGACGCCATCAACGAATGGGGTTCGGTGGTTGCCCTGTCATATGTGGCAGCACAACGTACATTCTACGGTTATAATGATATGGCTGACGCTAAAGCCCTGCTCGAATCAATTGCCCGCAGCTTTGGATACATCTACGGCCGCGAACGCAACGTGCGCGTAAATACGATTTCGCAGTCGCCAACCCGTACAACTGCAGGTAGCGGGGTAAAAGGAATTGACCGTTTGCTCGACTTTGGCGAACGTATGTCGCCGCTTGGCAATGCCACCGCACTGGAATGTGCCAACTACTGCATTACGCTGTTCTCCGACTTAACCCGCAAAGTAACCATGCAAAACCTTTTCCACGACGGTGGATTCTCGTCGATGGGTATGAGCATGCGCGCACTTACACAGTACGAAAAGGGATTGGACTGTGATTGCGACTGCAATACAGATGAAGAATCGCAGGATGGTCACAAATTCGATTAATTTTGAACGCTATACAACTTTAAAAGGAGCCGAAATCGGCTCCTTTTTTTATGCTTTTAACCAGGCTATATCTTCTTCAAAATCGTATTGAAGGTCTTCGTGCAGTTTTCCTACCGCGGCTTCAATTAACTGCACTTGCCGCGCATACATGTTCCGCAAAACAGGACTTGTCGTGAAAGGTAGCTTCGCACCACGCATTTTCTGGCAATAATAAATGAGCAACTCGGCCTCGGTGCGCTTGTTACCCGAGTAGCGGATCGCTTGATTGGTGTCCTTCAATATTTTTCGCAAACTCTTTTTGGTTTGGTAACCGCTTTTTCGGTTCATGGTCTTAAAAGCCAAGTCAATATCGGCTTTTACCTGAACAATATAAGCCGCTTCGTTTTCCGAGTCAAACAGCAAATAGCTTAGCAGCTCTTTGTTGTCCTTCTTAAATTTAGCCATGCGCAGGCACAATTCCCGAAGCTCCTCTTCCGGATAATTTTTCAGTTCGTCCCTGATTTCCTTTATTGATTTGCTTTGCATGGTTGCGTGAGGTAAAAAGTAAAAAGTTAAGGGAGAATGCCAACCTAAATTAGGTTGAGCTTTCTCTCCCACCTTTTAATTGATTATTGATTATTTTTCGTCGTTTCAAACGGAAATGCTTCCGATTCGGTACGGGCAACTTCGAGTAGTTGGCGCATTTCTTCCAGCACCTCCGGGTTTTCTGCAGCTACGCTGTGTTCTTCTCCCGGGTCAACCGAAAGGTCGTACAATTCCTGCGTTTGCTTTGCCGGATTATTCATCTGGTAGCTCACGTATTTCCAATCGCCCCTGCGAATGGCTTGCCGCCCGCCATTTTCATGAAATTCCCAATATAAATAGTCGTGTTGCTTTTGCCCTGGCTTATTCAGTAACGTTGGTAAAAACGAAATGCCTTGTATGTTTGCCGGCTCATCAGCCCCCACCAATTCGGCCAAGGTTGGCATCACATCCCAAAAAGCAGAAACCTGAGCGGTTTGGCTACCGGCTTCAATGTGTCCTGGCCAGCGGGCAATCATTGGTTCGCGAATTCCACCTTCGTACAAATCGCGTTTGTAACCTTTCAGCGGGCCATTGCTGTCAAAAAAATCGGGGTCGGCGCCGCCTTCGAGGTGCGGCCCGTTATCCGACGAGAAAATAACCAGTGTATTGTCATCCAAACCCAGTACCTTCAATTTTGCTACGAGTTCGCCCACCTGCCGGTCCAGTAGCGAAACCATCGCTGCAAAAGCAGCATGGCACTCGGCTTGCGAACCATAGCCGCCCAGCCGGAAACGCTTATCGTCCGGCTCTGTCCCCTTGTATTCCTTTTCGGGTTCGTATTTTCCACGAAATTCGGCCATGTACTTTTCGGGCAGCAACAGTTCGGCATGTGGAATAACCGTTGGGTAAAACAAAAAGAAAGGCTTGTCTTTGTTATCCTCTATAAACTTCAGCGCCTGCTCGTGAATCAAATCCGGTGCGTATTGCTGCAAACTGTCACCGGTATTTCCGTTCAACTCAATTTTGGCATGGTTGTGCCACAGGTGCCCCGGAAAATAGTTATGTGCGAGCGACTGGCAATTGTAACCGTAAAACTCGTCGAAACCTTGCTTGTTAGGGTCGCCTTCGGTTTCAATATAACCCAGCCCCCATTTGCCAAAAGCGCCGGTGATGTAACCGGCCTGTTGCAGCAGTTCGGCAATGGTAAAAGCACTGGCCGGAAGCGGCATTTGCCCTTCGGGGTTCCAACCCACATTTCCGCGAATTGGCGTAAAGCCTGTTGTTTGCCCAGTCATTAACGACGAACGCGATGGCGCACAAACCGTACAACCGGCATAATGGTTGGTAAAGCGCATCCCTTCGGCAGCCAACTTATCAATATTCGGGGTTTCAAATTTTTGCTGCCCGTAACAGCTTAAATCGCCGTAACCCAGATCATCGGCCAAAATATATACAATGTTGGGCTTAACTACTTCTGTTTGTGGCTTTGGTGCCGGTTTGCAGGCCGAAAATAAAGCCGCAATAACCAGCAAAATGGCAAAATAATTTTGTTTCATTTTTTATGTAGATTACATGGTATTTGCTTGTGACTAAAATAACAAAGAAAATGCGGTATTGCTGTAAATGCTTTTACAAATGCCGCAGTAAACATTAAATTATTGGGTTGAAAGAAGATGAAATGACCACCAAATGACGAAGAAAGACAAGCTAATGACAGAGAACGACCACAAATTATGCGAATGATAACCAATGACAACAACTAAGACAACCAATGACCACAAATTATTACTTTTGGGCTTGAAACAGATTTGAAACACTTCGTTGATGAAAATTACCATACTGGCCCTTTACGGGGTTGCCCTGCTGCTAATCGGACTATTTTCGGCGTTGAAAATTAAAAACCCGGTTGACTATTTTGTTGCCGGCAAGCGCAACGGTGTATTACAAATTTCGGGCAGCTTGCTGGCATCCATACTTGGCGGCTCGGCCATTTTGGGTTCGGTAAACCTAGCCATTCACCAAGGCTGGGCGGCTGCCTGGTACCTGCTGTCGGCTTCGCTGGGGCTTTGGTTGCTGCTCCCACTGGTTGGCAAAGTGTCCAAATTGGGCAAATTCACCTTAACCGATATGCTTGGCCGCTTTTACGGACAAGCCGCCCGCAAAATGGCTTCGGTTATTATTCCGCTGGCCTGGACCGGCATTGTTGCCGCACAGATTATTGCCGCTGCCAAAATTCTCTTCAGCTTGTTTGCCCTCCCCTATGCTGATGGCGTCGTCATCTCGTCGGTAGTATTTATTGGCTACACGCTTATTGGCGGGCAAGTTTCAATTTTGAAAACCGACTTTCTGCAAGCCATTATTATTTTGGTGGGTATTGCTTGTTCGTCCGTTTTTTTAGCTTTTGTACACAATGCGAATACCACACCGGTTTCGGCGAGCTTTCCTTTTAACCCAAACTTTGGCCCTACCGATTTGCTTATTTTATTCCTCACTTTTTCCAGTACCTTTGTGGTTGGGCCCGATATTTATTCGCGTGTGTTTTGTGCCCGCAACGAAAAAACGGCCCGACTGAGCATTATTATCGTGGCTGCAATCCTCATTTCGTTTGCTTTTATTATGACCTATCTCGGAGTATTTGCCGTAGAAAACCTTAGCTCGGAACAGCTCACTCATTCGGTTGTCCTTATCGACCTGATTGCGCAGTACCTGCCCGAATGGGTATTGGGATTGATGGCGGCAGCACTGCTTTCGGCCGTTCTTTCGTCGGCCGATACCACGCTGTTAACAGCTTCGATGATGCTGACCGAACTGGTGCACGAAGATATTGACAACCGGCGTTCGCTGCGGGTAACCAAATTGTTTATCGTGCTGGTTGGCTTGGCCAGTATGCTGATTGCCCTTCAAATTACATCCATTATCGGCACGCTTTTGCTTGCCCTTTCGTTTTATTCGGGCGCTTTTATTGTACCTATTATTGCCGCGCTGGCCAAGTTAAAGGTGAACAAACAAATGGCCATTGCAGCTATGCTGGCAGGTGGTTTTACGGCGCTTGCAGGTAAAATACTGGCTTCGAATTTTGGATTTGCCTGGGCAAACTGGCTGATTGTGGCAGCCTTCGCTGTCAACGTTGCACTTCTCCGTATTCCGGCCAAACGAAACTTAGCGGCTTGACCATACCTCATGCCGTAACCGCTAAACTTTACGACAACGCGAAATGGGCTTGAATAACATCATTATGGCTTTTTTTAAAACCGGTGCAAATGTTCCGGATTTGTCAACGGGGCTTCCTTAACCAAGGTAGTGAGGTTAGACTACATTACGGGCAACTATTATTGGCTTACACATTATGCTTTCTACAACTAATAGTAACGAATTTAGCCCCCAACAATCAGGTTTTGAAGCATGAACGAATACCTGTTTATGGCGAACAAAAAGCAAATCTAAAATACATAATTTTTTCTGCTCTTAAACATAAACTAGGGGGGGGGTACTTTTTAGCACCAAGGGAGAATTAATTCGTGTGAGCACCTTTATGCGCCCTATGCGCCTGCCTACTGTACCATAAACATTAACCGGGTTTCCGGGATGCGAGCTGGTAATACGCGATGTTTTTGAACGAATGCATAGAACCTGAAAAACCAAATCCGATGCCCTTACATTTTGCACTTTTCGAAAACCACCTCACCCCCGACCCAACCGACTTTATGGCCGTGGTGCAAAACCTGCCAAGCAAAACGCAGGACGACGTGATGAACCTGATGGTTAGCCGTGGCTCCACGGTAACCAAAGCCGAGGCCCTGGCCGTGTTCGAAGAGTACGCGCTGGCCATTGAACAACTGCTGAAGGACGGGAACTCCGTCAATACCCCGCTCTTTAACCTGTCGCCTTCCATAAAAGGCGTTTTCCACAGCGAAACCGAAAACTTTAACCCGGCCATGCACGCGGTGAAGCTTAACATTAGCCCCGGCGTGCGGCTGCGGCAAATGGCGCAGAACGTGAGTGTGGCTCGGGTGCAAGGTGCCAGCCCGCAACCCGACCCGCTTTACCTCGACGACCTGGGAAGCGGTACCCGCAACGACACGCTTACCCCGGGCAACATTGCCCAGCTAAAAGGGAGTAGGTTGAAGTTTGACCCCACCGACCCGGTGCAAGGTATTTTTATACTGGCCGCCGACGGCAGCACCGAAACCCGAGTGCAAACAGTGTCGAACAACAAGCCCTCGCAGCTCGACTTTCTGGTGCCAGCCCTGGCCCCCGGCTTGTACCGGCTGGAGGTGCGGGCCATCCTTTACAAAACCAGTAGCCTGCGCAAAGGCACTCTGCCTGTTGAGCTCACGGTTGCCTAAGCCCCTTCCACGCCGTGTGGAAGCCTTGACCATGACCCGTGGTAAGTGCTTCCATGCTCCGTGGAAGCCTTGACCACGACCCGTGGAAGCCTTGACCACGCCGCGTGGTAAGCAAGCACTAAAAAACCAGCAAACAAAAACCAACCAAAAATAACTCCCATGATAAAATTTCTACTTCTTAGTTTATGCCTTACCGGCTTGTTGTGCAGCCAAGCTGCAGCCCAGGATGTGCTGTACCACTACGACCAGGCCGGGAACCGCACCGAGCGGGTGATAGCCCTATTACGCTCGTATGCCGAAAAAAGTGTGGCCGAAGCGCCGCAAGTGTATGAAGAAATACTGGCCGAAAAGGAGATTAAAATTTATCCCAATCCAACCCGGGGGCAATTATCGGTTAGTATCACCGGCATGGGAAGCACCGATAGCGGAACAGTGCTTGTATCCGACATGAACGGGAGGCCCCTGCTGACCAAAAGCATTCAAGAGGGGCTTACCCCCATTGATTTGAGCGACCGCCCCGACGGGTATTACCTGTTGAAGATTGTGCTGGGAACGGAAACCTCTACCTGGAAAATCATTAAACAATAAGCCATCACCTTAAACCTTATCGATTATGAGCACACGAAAATACCTGGGCTTTGCAGCTGCATTGCTGGTGCTTATTGCTGGCCTTCAACTGGAAGGGCAAGCCCAAGCGAAAAAAAAGATAACAAAACCGGATTTGGAAAACTGGACTGAAGAGCAACTTCAGCAATGGGAAGATTCGGTAATTAACGCCCTGTACCCGCAACCGGCTATCGGTTACACACAGGCACCTGCCGACACGGTTTCGGGCGAAGGCAAAACGGAGAACCTACCCCTGGACGATGCCCCCGTGCTTGCACCCGAGGCTCCCCCGATTATTTATGATGTAACCATCGATCAGTCCAAAGGCGTGGGAGAAATCCCCATCAGCGCCGGCACATCCCCCTCGGGTGGGGTTACCTACCAGGTCCCTATCGATGTTTACCCTGGCCCGAAAGGTAGCCAACCCCAATTGGCGCTCACCTATAACAGCCAGGGGACTAATGGTCCATTGGGGGTAGGCTGGACCCTAAGCGGCCTGTCTAAAATTACCCGGATAAACCGGAGTATTTATTACGATGGGGCCTCGGCCGGGATAAACATGACATGTGACGATGCCTTTACCCTGGATGGCATCCGCCTGATAAAACTAAGCACAACAACAACAGCCATCCGTTACGAAAGCGAGCAAGGGCAGATAAAGGCGATTGCCTATATTTCAGGGGGTGTGATTTCGTATTTCGACGTGCTTTACCCCAACGGGAAAAAGGCGGTTTACGGTTTTACCACAAACACGAGCAGCCAATACCTGGAATACCCGCTCACCAAAATAAGCGACTTGCAGAGGAATACCATTAATTACGCTTATGGCGGCTCCAACCATTATTATATTGTTTCAATAAGCTATGGCGACAATGCAGGCGCCAGTGTGAGCTTTGAATACGATTACACCCGGCCCGATGCGTTTTACACCTACAGCGGTGGTACACAGGTGTATGAAAACAGACGGCTGACCAAGATTAACTGCAAATATGGGAGTACCGTGTTGCATGCTTATAGCCTTAGCTACATCACTGCAAAAAATGTTTCGGTTATCAGCCAGATAGACTACTTTGCCGGAGGCAATTCGTTCAACCCCCTTAAATTCACCTACGGTACAGACAATACCCAAACAGCCTATACAAAAAGCGATGTACAGCTTTTGGCTTGGTTCGTAGCCGGTTCATCGCCCGATTTGATACGGATAAGCAAGGGAAAGTTTGATTATGGCTCGGATGACGATGGTATGATTTCGTTACCCAATAAAAACCCTTACTGGAACCATTATAAGCATAAAACATGGTTCTCGCATTCCGAAAACCGTTACGATAATCTATATGGCAGCAACGATACCATATTTCTTTATGCCGGCTTGAGTGGAACGTTTGCTGACGCAATGCCAAACCTGGTCACCGAAGCTGGTTTTGTTGATATTTTCAGTGCCAATGTGGACGGAAAATACGAAGAAGAAGTGGTGAAGGTAAACAATAAGGTAAACGGAAGTTACGACCAGTTGAGCTTTAAGGTGTACACCCCCAACCTATATACGGGATTAGGCCTAAAATACACCCGAACCTATAACTTCTCCACATTGGTAGCTGATGCCAGTGGGAACAAAAGTATTCACCCGAAGTTTTACTTCACCGGTGATTTTAATGGGAACGGGAAAATGGAGGTATTGGCCGTATCCTGTCAAAACCCTATTGGGAACACCAGCATTACCTCCAAATGCTACCTGTTCGATTTGGAGAGCAATACCAAGTTATTTGAAAGCTATGTATTTCCCTACGTGTATGATTTTATGGGTACCAGACAAACAGATAAAGTTGCTTCAGAAAACAATACCGACAAACTGTTTGTGATGGACTACGACGGGGATGGCAAAAGCGACATTTGCCTGATAAACGATTCGGGCACCAACATTTATACCTTCGATGTTTCGGGCTCCACCTATACCATGCGCAAGGTAGCCACCTATACCGGCCTGAAGAAAGCAGACCTGGCCAATAAGAACATGATGCCCGGCGAGTTTGACGGGGATGGACTGATTGACCTGGTGGTCTCGCCGGTTTCGGGAACGTCAACCAGCTGGCATATCTATCACTCGCTTGGCAACGGGATGTTTTCGCTGAGAACCTTTACAGGTCCCACCCATTCTACGGCAGATAATTACGGAGAGTTGCTGCAAGATGTTAACGGCGACGGGCTTACCGACTTGATACGCTATACCACATCTGGTTTTTATACTTACCTGACCAAAAACGGGCAACCGTCATCACTTTCCGAAGTGTATAGCTCAAAAACAAGCTACTCCAAGCTGATACCAACCAGTATTGTCAGCGAAAATGCGTTTAGCCAGTTACTGTGCCTGAAAGACGGCATTGTTACCAAATATGTGTTTCCCCGAGACGATAGCCGGGAGCGGATGCTGAGTACTGCCACCAGTAGTTTAGGCCTGGAGTACCGCAATAGCTACCAGAAATTAAACAGCGGAACCTATAATAGCAGCGGCCCGCTTTATACCAAAGGTTATGGCGCCGTTTTCCCTTACGAGAATTTTGAAGGGCCCATCTGGATGCTGTCCTCCCAGGAGGCCTGGCTACTCGGGCAACGCCGGGAGTTTGTTTCCTATAACTATCAAAATGCCGTTATCCATAAACAGGGTTTGGGTTTCAGGGGTTTTGGCCGTATCAGCAGTTACGATTACATCCGCAACCGCTCTGCCTACACCGATATAGACCCCTACAACGGAATGGTACCCAAATCCGATGAGTCGGATGCTGTAAAAAATACCTATACCTATTCGATTAGCGTTCAAAGCAATAAAATAGCAAAAATACGGCTGAGCTCCAAAACCACTAACGATAAGCTTACCGGGCTTACAGTCGGCAATACCTACACCTACGATACTTACGGCAATATACTCACGCAAACCAGTAGCTATTCCGGCGGCATTACGGTTACAACAACCAATGCCTACCTAAACTCCACAAGCGATGCTTCGTACCAGCTGGGCTATTTGCGCGATCAAACCGTTACAACCACCCGCAACGGGTCTTCGTGGTCGGTCAGGGACTATGTGGTTACTTCTACCGGCACGTTTTTGCCAACACTCACCTATACCTATGCCGGGGGCAATAAAACCGGGCAAAAGGCCTATACCTACGACAGCTTAGGAAAAGTGTTGACCGTGAAGGAGACCCGTTTTAGTTCGGCAGAGCTTACAACCAGCTATACCTACGATGCCTACGGGCACCTGGTAACCGAAACCGACCCGATGGGCTTTAGCTCCGAAACCCATTACGCCGCCAATGGCCTGCCCGATTACACCAAAAACCACCGGGGGCAACAAACCAGTTACGAGTACGATGCCTTTGGGCGGCTCAGCAAAACAACCGACCCCCTGAACCGGGTATCCCAAACCACTTACAGTTGGGAGGCGGCCCCGGGTACAGCGGCCCTGTATGCCATTGGCCAAACCGCTACCGGCAAGCCCGCTCAAAAGACCTGGTTCGATGCCCTGGGCCGCGAAGTGCGGCAAGGCGGGCAACGCTTCAATGGGACTTGGGCTTATACCGACCAGCAGTTTGACAACTACGGGCGCTTGCAAAAGCTCTCCATGCCCTTTACCGGCAGCAGTGCCAGCTATTGGGGCAGCTATTCGTACGATAGTTACGACCGGCCGCTGAGCATTACCCAGGCCTCGGGCAAAATAACCAGCTTTGCCTATGCCGGGTTGAAAACCACCACCACCGAAGAGGGCATTGCCACGGCCCGTACCACCGATGCACTGGGTAAACTCGTTCGGGTGGACGACCCGGGAGGTACCATTAACTATACCCTGCGCCCCGACGGGCAGGTGGCATCTATTGAAGCCCCGGGCAGCGTGGTAACCAGCATCAGCTACGACCAGTACGGGAGGCAAACAACCTTGATTGACCCCTCGGCCGGAACAACCAGCTACGCCTACGATACAGCCGGGAACCTGAACCAGCAAACCGATGCCGAAGGCCGGGTAACCAACATGGTGTTCGATACCTACGGGCGCATCACCAGCAAAAGCTGCCCCGAGCTGTCAACCAGCTATGTTTACCGCACCGAGGACGGCTTGCTAAAATCGCTTACCAGTAACAATGGCACTGCTACGGCATATACTTACGATACTTACGGCCGCCTGCTTACCGAGCGCGAGACCGGGGTCGATGGGCTTTGGCTCGAAAAAGCTTATACCTACCAGGCCGACGGCAACCCGGGTACCCTCACCTACACCAACCACGACGGTACCATTACCGCCGAACATTACAGCTATGGCAACGGGCAACTCACCGAAATTAAGCTGAACGGGACCACGTCCATCTTCAAGCTTACGGCCGAAAACGTGCTGGGGCAGCCCACAGGTGTGGTTACCGGAACTGTAACTCGCCAATACGCCTACAACGCTTATGGTATTCCCACCTACCGGGGTGCCAATGGTTTTCAGAGTACGACTTATAACTTCGACACCGCCACCGGCAACCTGCTTAGCCGCACCGACAATACCCGCGTTAAAACCGAAAGCTTTGGCTACGACCAGCTAAACCGCCTCACCAGCTATGGCACCAATACAGCCAGCTACGACGACAAAGGCAACCTGACGGGCAAAACCGATGTGGGCACCTTGTATTATACCGATACCAGCCGGCCTTATGCCCTGTCGGGGGCCAGCCTGGCTACCGGGGCGGTACCCCTACGTACCCAGCAGGTAAGTTACAGCTCGTTTGAGCAACCATTAACCATTACCGAAAACGGCTACCAGGCCAACTTTAGCTACAACGCCAACGGCCAGCGGGTAAAAATGGAACTGAAGCAAAACAATGCCCTTAGGCTGGTTCGTTATTACCTGGGCGGGCAGTACGAAAAAGACATCGCTGTTGTTGGCGGCAACAAAGAAAAGCTTTACCTTGGAGGCGATGCTTACTCGGCCCCGGCAGTGTATGTAAAACAAGCCAGCGGTGCCTGGCAGTTATACTACCTTTGCCGCGATTACCTGGGCAGTATTACCCATGTGGCCAACAGCAGCGGTTCTTTGATACAGGAATTGAGCTACGATGCCTGGGGCCGCCTGCGCGACCCCGCTACCTATACCGCTTATGCACCCGGCGCCGAGCCCGACCTATTCTTGGGACGTGGCTATACCGGCCACGAACACTTAACCTGGTTTGGCCTGGTGAATATGAACGGAAGGCTTTACGACCCCGCCGTTAGCCGCTTCCTTAGCCCCGACAACTACGTTCAGTTGCCGGATTTCAGTCAGAATCTAAACAGATACAGCTATTGTGTCAATAACCCGCTCAAATACACCGACGAGAATGGAGAGCTGTTTGGGATTGACGACTTGATTGCGGCATTTGTTGGGGGCGTAATTAACCTAACAATTAATGCAATTCAAGGAAATGTTACGTCATGGGGTACGGCTGGTGCGTATTTTGCAACGGGTGCGGTTGCTGCGCTGGCAACATATTATGCAGGGCCATATGCAGGGGCTGCGGTTTTAGGAGCTGGAAATAACCTAACTGCCCAGGTTTCGCAAAACGGCTGGGGTAATATTGATTGGTGGCAGGTTGGCAGCGCAACGGCCATGGGTGTGGCGACAAGTTATCTTGGGGGGCAGTTAAACAACCTAGTTTCGCCTGTTATATCGAACTTAACATCCGGCATTGCCAGTCCCGTTATTCAGCAAGCGGTAACACAAAGCGTAACAAATGCAGCCTCTGGGTTTGCTTTAGGAACAGGTATGTCGCTAGCCAATGGTAGTGACTGGAAAACAGCACTTAATGATGGTGGCAAAGGTGCTTTATATGGAGCGGGGTTAGGCCTTATGAATGGTGCCGTTTCCGGACTTAAAATGGCACGCGATAGAGGAGTTGACCCTTGGAGCGGAGAAAAGCTACATGGACACCATTCAGACCCAATTTTTATGGGTGGAGATAAGAACCAAAACCTAACAAATATGAAAGCCTCCACTCACCGGCAATTGCATAAGGATATGAATGATTTTCTATACGGACAACAGGATGCTAATGGGAACCATATGAGGCCACAAAGTAACAATAGTGGTCTAAATATTCAGAGTAACTTTACTCGACCACAGTTAGTTAATAGTTTAAAGCTGTTTTATGACAACAATAAATGGACTTATCCCAGGGCCCGATATGATTTTTATAACAATAATGGATTAAAGTTTCGGATATGGTAATTGCTAAAATACTATTTGGTCAGGACAATAAGAGCTTTATGCACGACCAGTACCCTTACTGTTGCCCAACATGTCATTATGCAACAAGGCAAAAGGTAAATACAGAACTTAAACTAAAGAAAAGGAACTATGATGTTTCATATACTTACGATGGCTACTTGATAGTATCGGAAAGGTTTAGGTCTTTTTGCGAAACTAAAGCATATAAAACTTTAAATTTTCATGCTTTAAACCTTGAGCCTGACTTCTTCTTTCTGGAGGTATTGGATTTTTTTTCATTGGATTATGCTAGGAGGGATGTCCAATTCATTGATTTATGTAACGATTGTAAAAGATATGCAGCAGTAATTGGGGCGACCCCAAGTTATATTGAAGAAGGATTTAAGTTTCGTGAAAACGTGTTTTATAAATCAAGTTTTGATTTTGGAAGTTATAACCGTAAATCTCCTCTGATAATTGTTGGTTTGACGATGGCAGACGAGTTGTTACAGGAAAAGTTTAAAGGGTTATATTTTAAAGATGTGTTAGAGTAATCCCCTGCCCCCACCTCCCCCTCGTCTTAGCGCCAGCGGAGACGAGGGGGTTTGCTGCCGGTCGTTTTCAACGACACTATCCACTGCGTGGGAGTTGTTTCCGGTTTGTACCGGCAAAATTTGCTAACTTAGCAAGGCGTTCTTTGAAAAACCGGAGGCAAGGCCTTCCCCCGACAGCTGCCGGGAACGAGACAGGGCTTCCCCGCTCCCGCGCGATTGCATCGCGTGGTCATTAAAAAGTAATTGCTTATTTTTAGCTGGTACTACTTTAATCGAATCCAAACATGAGCCGCAACTATAAATTTTATAACCCCGAAGGAGTCTATTTTATAAGCTTTGCTGTTGTTGACTGGATGGATGTCTTTATCCGTAACGAATACAAAAACATAATCATCGATAGCCTGCATTATTGCCAAAAAGAAAAAGGGATGGAAATATTTGCCTGGTGCATCATGTCCAGCCACATCCATTTAATTTTTAGGAGTGCAGGAGAACAAAAACCGGGATTGTTAATTGGCGATTTCAAACGGTTTACCAGTAAGGCAATCGTAAGGGCAATAATCGAAAACCCACAAGAGAGTAGGAAGGAGTTTTTACTTGAACAATTTAGAAAGGCCGGAAATCGCACATCGAATGTGGATCAATATCAGTTTTGGCAACATGATAATCATCCGGTAGAATTATGGAGCAACAAAGTGATAGATGAGAAAATTGATTACATTCATCAAAATCCGGTTGAGGCAGGATTGGTATTTAGGGCAGAAGATTACATGTATAGCAGCGCTGCTGATTATGCGGGAGAAAAGGGGGAGTTGAACGATGTCATAATCGTTAAGTAATATGGAATGCAGCAAAGCCCACGCGATACAATCGCGCGGCAGCGGGGGTAATAGACAACGTAACGCACGGACTATTACACGTCGGAGGAGACGGATTTAAATATTAGCAATATGACTAAACAAATACAAATATATATGCCTCTTTTAAACGAGGGAACAGAGGTTTCAAGGCCTGTGATTGCTTTTGATATGGGAAATAACAAGTACAGAATAATTGGAACAGAACAAGGATTAACTCCTAAAGATCTAGGCGAAGAATGGTTGTTCCCTACCTACCCCTCGTCTTAGCGTTAGCGGAGACGAGGGGGTTTGCTTCGGGTCGTTTGCAACGACAAACAGGGTAGAATTTGCTAACTTAGCAACGCGTTCTTTGAAAAACCGGAGGCAAGGCCTTCCCCCGACAGCTGCCGGGAACGAGACAGGGCTTAGTCTGGCAGGCAACTAACCCAACTCCACAATGGTAATACCGGCACCGCCAAACTGTACATGCTCGTCGCGGAACGAACGCACTGCGGGGTCGGCTTTCAGAAAGTTGCGAAGCACTTCTTTCAATATACCATTCCCTTTTCCGTGCAAAATGCGAAGTTCGTGAATGTTCAGCATAATGGCTTCGTCAATAAAAGTCTGGATGTTTGAAATGGCTTCCTCGGCCCGTTGTCCGCGTACATCAATTTCGGATTTAAACACCAGCCGCTTCTCCGAAAGGCTTTTGTTAATGTTGGCTTTGGTCTGGTTATAGTTTTTTTGCTCGCGCCGGGCTTCGTTGTTCGATACCACTTGCAGCTTTTTGCGGCTCACCGATGTGCGGAGCTGCCCAAAAGCTACGATAGCGTTTTTATCATTCAGCTCCAGCACCTCGCCAATGCTGTCCTGCCCTTCAATCCGCACTTTGTCGCCCTGCTCCAGTTCTTTGTCCTCGGTTAGTTTTGGGGTTGAAGGCGTTTCGGCCCCGGCCGGGTTTGCTTTCTTTTCTTTTCGCTGTTGCTGTTTTTGTTTCAGCTTGTCAATTTTGCGCTGTATCCACTCGTCCTGCTCCTCATCGGGTTCACTTAGTTCTTCTTTAAATGTTTCGAGCTGTTTGCGAACGAGGCGTGTTTTCTCTTTGTCGGCCTGATTTTCGCGAATT
>JBKEAN010000062.1:0-23097 GCA_047972415.1 Mangrovibacterium sp. | reverse complement strand
TAAATGAATAACAATAATTCGCATCAGCCATGAAAAAGTTTTTTAAAATTTTGCTCGTTGTCATTCTTGCGGCTTCGCTTTTGGGTACAGGCTATTTTTTGTATTCGAAATCGAAAAAACAGCCGGACAGGTTTAAAACCGAAAATCCCAAAATGGACAACATCGTGAAGAAAACAGTGGCTACCGGCTCGGTAGTGCCACGGCAGGAGATTGAAATTAAACCGCAAATCTCGGGCATTATCGACGAGCTGTTTGTTGAGGCCGGTGACTTTGTGAAAAAGGACCAGGTGATTGCGCGTATCAAAATTATCCCCGATATGGTCACGCTCAACAGCGCGGAGTCGCGCTTGAACCGAGCCCGGATTAATTTCGACGATGCCAAAATTGATTATGACCGGCAGCAAAAACTGTTCGACACCGAAGTAGTTTCGTATGCCGATTACACCAAGTCGAAGGTGGCTTACGACTCGGCCAAAGAAGAGCTCTCAGCTGCCGAAAACAACTTGGAACTGGTGAAAAATGGGGTACTCAAGAAAGCAGAAACGGCTACCAACACCCTGGTACGCTCAACCATTAACGGGATGGTGCTTGATGTGCCCATTAAAGTGGGGAACTCGGTCATTCAATCCAATACCTTCAACGACGGAACCACCATTGCCACCGTTGCCGACATGCAGGATATGATTTTCGAGGGGAATGTTGATGAGACCGAAGTGGGAAAAATTAAGGCAGGCATGCCCATTGAACTGGAGATTGGCGCCATTGAAAAAGATAAGTTTGCCGCAACGCTGACCTACATTGCTCCCAAAGGAAAAGAGGAAAATGGTGCCATTCAGTTTGAAATCAAGGCCGATGTGAACCTGAAGGAAGACCAGTTTATCCGGGCCGGGTACAGCGCCAATGCAAACATTGTGCTTGAGCGCAGGGACTCGGTGATGGTGATTCCGGAAGGTATGCTGAAGTTTGAGAACGACTCGGCCTATGTGGACGTGCTGACCAACGAAGCCGAACACCTGTACGAGAAGCGCAAGGTGAAAACAGGCCTATCCGACGGGATTAACATTGAGATTATTTCGGGTTTGACTAAAGAGGACAAGGTAAAGGGCGAAAAAATTGACCCCAAAAAGGAAAAAGAAGAGACTAAAGCGCAAGGCTAATCGCTTCAATTAAATCGTTAAATTCGCTCAATCTAAAATTTGTTACCATGATACGTTTCAAACAAACCATACTGGTTGTTTTGCTGCTGATAACCGTTTCGGCTACCGCGCAGGAATGGTGGAGCCTGCAACAGTGCATCGACTATGCGCTGGAAAACAACATTACCGTAAAACAGCAACAGCTCAATTCCGAATATTACAGTAATCAGCTGCGCCAGGCCCGGAACAACCGGCTGCCGAGCCTTAGCGGAAACCTGTCGAACAGCTTCAACTTTGGGCGTTCGCAACAGGCCGACGGAACTTATGATGTGATTAACTCGAACTCGACAGATGGGTCGTTCAGTGCGAGTTTTGTCTTGTTGAATGGCTTAATCCTGACAAACTCGGCAAAAAAAGCAGATTTCGATTTCCAGTCTAAATTGCAGGATTTGCAGAAGGCCAAGGATGATTTAATGTTGAATATTGCAGCAACATACCTCAGTATTTTGCTTGATGATGAGCTTATTCAAGTGGCCAAGGATCAAATGGAAGTGACCAGGTTGCAGGCCGATCGCACAACCAAACTGGTCAAAGCGGGTAGTATAGCCAAAGGTAGCTTACTCGAAATTGAAGCGCAACTGGCCAACGAAGAACTAAACCTGGTGGAAGCCGAAAACAACCAGCAACTGGCGTACCTCAATTTGTACCAAATGCTCGAACTTCCTTCAACCCAGAGTTTTGTGATTGATAGGCCGGTTTTGCCGGTGATTACTGCCAACCGGACCATGCTCAACTCGATGGAAGTATTTAAGAATGCCGTGCAAATGCGCCCCGAGATAAAGAGTGCCGAATTATTGCTCGAAAGCTCGAAAAAACAGGTATCAATTGCACAAGGTACCTTGTACCCGTCGCTGTCGATGGGGGCGAATTATTATAATGTGTACAACAATAAGTACTATTATGGGCGAACTTCGCTGGATGATCCGCTGGTTAGGATTCCGTTCGATGAACAGTTTAAAAATAACCGTCGATATAGTGTTGGGTTTAATCTGAATATTCCAATCTTTAATAAACTGCAAGCACGGACCGATGTGAGTAATGCCAAAATTGATTTGCTGAACAAGGAACTGGACGTACAGAATACCAAAAACCTGTTGCGCAAAGATATTGAACAAGCCTATACCAATGCCGTTGCCGCTTTGAAAAAATACATGGCCAGCTCCAAAGCGGTGGAATCGATGCAAGAAGCTTTTCGCTATACCGAAGAAAAATTCAACGTGGGCATGGTAAACTCGGTGGAATACAACCAGGCAAAAAATAACCTCACCAAAGCCCAAAGCGATTTGGCCCAATCGAAGTACGATTACATTTTTCGGACAAAAATACTGGACTTCTACAACGGAACGCCCATTGAATTATAGTTAAATTGATCGATAACAAATGACCGTATTAGAGGGTATCCTGTTATTGGGAACCCTTTTAACGTTAAAAAACATCGGATCGTATTGAATATAACTTAGTTTTTAATATTATTTTCACTCACTGTAATAAATTGCAAAAACCATTAAATTTAGTTTTATGAAAAAGCAGATCATTTTGGTATGCATGTCGGTTCTGACAGTGTTTGGGGCAGTGGCACAGAATGCAGAAATACTGAAGAAAGGACGTTTCGGGATTAGGGCTGGGTTGAACATAGCCAAGGAAAGTTACAAGCAATCAGGAATGAGCTTAACGTTGGATAATCAGACTGGAGTTTTGGCAGGTCTTGTATATGAGTGTCCTCTGACCGAGCAATTGTACGTTGGAACGGGTTTGCTTTTTTCGCAAAAAGGAGGAAAATTTGAAACAGATGAAGGGTCGACGAAAGAAATCCTGAATTATTTGGATTTGCCATTAAACCTGGTTTTTAAAGCTGATTTGAAAGGGCCAAAATTACTGTTGGAGGCAGGGCCACAATTTAGCTACGCTCTTAGTGGAAAAGATAAAACTGAGGTGTCGGGAATGAGTGTAAGCGAGGATATAGAATTCGGAAGCGGAGAGGATCAGGTGAAACGCTTCGATTTTGGATTGAACCTGGGTGGTGGTATTGAATTTATGGATTTCCAGTTGAAGGTAAATTATGTAATCGGGTTGGCCGATATTTCAAACTTTTCGGGAGGCTCGGTTAAAAATAATACACTCGGGATTTCATTATCTTATTTCTTCTGAAATCAGACGGAAAGAATCATCAATAACGAGGCTGTCCCCAAAGGATAGCCTCGTTATTTTAGAGCCCGAAACGAGTTCGAATTCAGGTGACTACTACACAACATATTTCCTTTGGTCGGGTAACCTGCCTTGTACATTCAGCCGGCTGCGGATTGCCTGCCTGATTTGCCCGATTTGGAGCAGTTGTGGTAATCCGATACCAGGCATATTTTTCCCCGGTAAGCTTTTCAGAAAATGGCCGAAGGCCTGTTCCTCGCTTGTACGGAATGCCTCGGTGCCGGCAGGCGGAAGATGGATGCGGAATGGTGGTGCATTATCGGGGATGATGGTGACAAGCTGTTCAATTTCCTTTAAATGCTGGCTGAAGAGGAACCTTGCAACCGAACCCGAAACAAAAGCCAGGCGTATTTCAATCATTTTATAGGTTTCGTTAGCCGGAATAGCCATCAAATCAATTTTACGCAATTCGCTTTTGTCGGCAAGTACCAGCAGCATCAGTAGTTCGGTTAAGCGCTGTTCCAGGTGCGGTTCCTGTGTCAGTGCCAGCTTAAAATCGGCCAGAAACGGAGTTTGCAGGCTTTCCATCAGCTTCAGGTTATTTTTGTAAAAAAGTACAGGAGCCAGAATTTGAACAATGGAACCGGCTTCGTGCGAAAGCTTTAAAAGTTGTTTCAATTCGTCCTGGCTAAAATCGGGGAGGCTGTTGCAAAACAAGTGATTTCGGTTCCGGATAGCCGTACGAAACAAGTCAAAACGGTGCGGAAACTGGTCGAAATACACGGCTTGCGAACTTCCCATTATTTTTTCGGCTTGCGATTGCAGCATGATACCGGTCAATTCGTTGTGCCCGGCCGAAACTCCTGTCAGCCGAACATCCCTGAATTTACCGATAAGGGCACTACACTCATGCCCAAACTTGTTGCCCGATAGTACCGCAAGGTTTAACATAGCTGCAAATTAGAAATAAAAAGCTATTTTAAAGCGGCCATCCGGCGACAACTTTTCAACGGGTTATGGTTGATAATGTGGAAAGGCCGGACGTGCTAATGCTTCAATTTGAATTATTTTTACATCGAAAAAAAAATTGATACCGATGAATCCTCTGGACACCTTGCGACATCAAGGATTGAGAAAGCGCTTAGTAGAAGGTTTGCGCATTAAAGGAATTAAGGATGAGCGGGTACTGCAGGCCATCTCGCGGGTGCCGCGGCACTTGTTTATCGACAGTAGTTTCATTCAGTTTGCCTATAAAGACCAAGCTTTTCCCATTGGGGCAGGGCAAACCATTTCGCAACCCTACACTGTTGCGGTGCAAACCTGCTTACTTCAGCTCAAACCAAAGGATAAAGTGCTTGAAGTGGGAACAGGCTCGGGCTACCAGGCGGCAGTGCTGCTCGAAATGGGCGTAACTGTTTACACGATTGAACGGCAGCGCGAGCTGTTTTTGTCGGTACAGAAACTGTTGCCCGAACTGGGCTATTTCCCCAAGTTTTTTTATGGCGATGGCTACAAAGGTTTGCCCACCTACGGGCCTTTCGATAAGATTATTGTCACCGCTGGCGCCCCGGTTATTCCCGACGATTTGTTGCAGCAACTCACCATTGGCGGGCGCATGGTCATTCCGCTCGGTTCAACCGACAAGCAAACCATGACGGTGATTGTTCGTAAGGGCGGAAACGAATTTTTGAAAGAAACCCACGGAACATTTGTGTTTGTACCCATGTTAAAGGGTACGGAACAATAAAAATGCAAGTTGGAAGTTGCGGGAAGAAACGGACATCGTTCATTCGCTTTTTATTCGTTGGATTTTTATTCTTTGGAATTTCAGAGCTATGATACAACTTAAAAAATTTACATTCAACCCGGTACAGGAAAATACCTACGTGTTGTGGGATGAAACCGGGGAGTGCATCCTGGTTGATGCCGGCTGTTATTTCGATTACGAGCAGGAAGAACTGACCCGTTTTATCGAGGCCAAAAAGCTTAAACCGGTGAAACTGGTCAACACGCACTGCCACTTCGATCATGTTTTTGGTGTCGCATTTTGCCGGTCAAACTACAATATCCCTTTTCTGGCACATGCCGGCGATTTGTTTTTGGTTGAAGGGCTTGTTGCTTCGGCCGACCGTTTCGGGATTCCGGCCGAACCGCTTGATGCGCCCGACGAGTTTATTGACGAGGGTGATGTGATTGAATTTGGGAATTCGAAACTCGAACTGATTCATGTTCCGGGGCATTCGCCCGGAAGCTTGGTTTTACACAGCCGTGAGCAAAACTTCATTTTGGCGGGCGATGTACTTTTTTACGGAAGCATTGGGCGGACCGACCTTCCCCGCGGAAGCTTCGAACAGCTGGTTGGCAACATTCAAAGCAAACTGTTTGCATTGCCCGCCGATACCGTTGTTTATTGTGGGCACGGCCCCGAAACAAGTATTGGTTTCGAGCAGCGTTCGAACCCTTTCTTAACGTAGTTTCAGATTGAAAAAGACGAAGCCAATCGCTTTTGTTTATCCGTTCAAAAGTCTTTTTTGCCGCATCAAAGGCGGTAAAAATCATTTTTTATTCAGCGACTTCAGACTAAAATTGTTGGCACTCATTTTTAAGCATTACTAACAAATAATCAGCATGGCAAGTGATAAATTTGTGGCCCGCCACATTGGGCCTCGTGAGCACGAACTTCAGGAAATGTTGTCGAGTATCGGTGTTTCATCGCTCAGCGAGCTCATTGCTCAAACAGTTCCATCAAATATCCGGTTGGAAAAACCCCTTCAACTCGAAGATGGTTTGACCGAACGCCAGTATTTCCGCAAAATATTAGCCCTGGCCAAAAAAAATAAAGTATTCAATACCTACATCGGCATGGGATATTACGATACCATTACCCCGGCAGTTATTCTGCGAAACGTATTGGAGAACCCCGATTGGTACACGTCGTACACGCCTTATCAGGCCGAAATTTCGCAGGGACGGCTGGAGTCGCTGTTGAATTACCAAACTATGGTGTGCGAAATGACCGGTATGGAGTTGGCCAATGCCTCGCTGCTCGACGAAGGCACTGCCGGCGCCGAAGCGATGGTGATGCTGTTTAACTCGCGCAGCCGTGCCCAGGTAAAAGATGGCGCCAACGTTGTTTTGGTTGATAGCAACATGTGGCCGCAAACCCTGGATGTGTTAAAAACCCGTGCCGTTCCGCTAAATATCGAACTTCGGATTTCAGAAATTGCCGACTTTGAATTTTCGCCTGCCGTAATTGGTATCATGCTGCAATACCCGAACGCCGACGGCGAAGTAATTTCGTACACCGGGTTGACGGCAAAAGCACATGCTGCCGATATAAAAGTGGCTGTTGCTTCGGATCTGATGAGCCTGGCATTGCTAACCCCTCCGGGCGAGTGGGGTGCCGATATTGTATTTGGCAGTTCGCAACGTTTTGGTGTGCCCATGGGTTACGGTGGCCCTCACGCTGCTTTTTTTGCCGCCCGCGACGAGTACAAACGTAACATGCCGGGCCGTATCATTGGCGTGTCAAAAGATGTGCACGGAAACCGCGCACTACGCATGGCACTTCAAACCCGCGAACAGCATATTAAGCGCGAACGGGCAACGTCGAATATTTGTACAGCACAGGCTTTGCTGGCAAACATGGCAGGCTTTTACGCTGTTTACCACGGTCCCCAAGGAATTAAGCAAATTGCGCAGCGCATCCACCACATTGCGGTTTTGCTCGACAAAGAAGTAACTGCATTGGGTTATACCCAGGTTAATAAATACTATTTTGATACCATTCGGTTTGCTTTGCCAAAGCATGTTAAAGTTGAAGATATTGAATGGCTGTCGTTGGAGCTGGAAATGAATTTTCGCTACTTCGAAAACGGAGAAGTTGGTTTGAGTATTGACGAAACCACTAACCTCGACGACATCAACTGGATTATCGAGGTATTTGCAAAGGCAGCAAATAAGCCTTATCCAAAAATTAAAGCCTATCCCGAAACCGATAAAATTCACCCTGAACTTGGTCGAACATCGGCTTTTCTAACCCAGGAAGTATTTAATAAGTACCGTTCCGAAACCGAAATGCTGCGCTACATCAAACGGCTCGAAACACGCGATATTTCGCTCACACAGTCGATGATTTCGCTGGGCTCGTGTACCATGAAGCTGAACGCAGCTACCGAGATGTTGCCTTTAAGTTGGATTGAATTTAACGGGATTCACCCTTTCGTGCCTAAAAATCAGGCGCGCGGCTACCACGAAATGATGGAGGAAATGCGCCGCGATTTGGCTGAAATTACCGGGTTTGCTGATGTCAGCCTTCAACCAAATTCGGGAGCGGCAGGTGAGTACGCAGGTTTGATGGTGATTCGCGAATACCACCTGAGCCGTGGCGATGCACAGCGCAACGTGGTGTTGATTCCGGCATCGGCTCACGGAACTAACCCGGCCAGTGCTGTTATGGCCGGCATGGAAGTGGTCGTTGTTCCTTGCGACGACCGTGGCAACGTGGACGTTGCTGCACTGCGGCAAAAAGCAGAAGAATACAAAGACACCTTGTCGTCGTTTATGGTGACCTACCCGTCGACACACGGGGTATTCGAGTCGTCGATCATTGAAATGTGCGACATTATTCACCAGTTTGGCGGTCAGGTTTATATGGATGGTGCCAACATGAATGCCCAGGTTGGACTAACAAACCCGAAGCGTATTGGCGCCGATGTTTGTCACCTGAACCTGCATAAAACATTTGCAATCCCTCACGGTGGTGGTGGCCCGGGTGTTGGCCCTATTTGCGTGGCCGAGCATCTGGTTGGGTTTCTGCCATCGCACCCGATTATGAATAACGGGCATGTGGGTATCTCAGCTATTTCGGCTGCACCGTGGGGCAGTGCTTCGGTACTTCCGATTACATACGGTTACATTAAAATGTTGGGTGCCGATGGGCTAACTCGCGCAACGGAAATGGCAATTCTGAATGCGAACTATATTGCTTCAGCCTTAAAAGACAGCTACGGAATTGTATATACCGGCGAAAACGGGCGTGTGGCACACGAAATGATTTTGGAATGCCGCCACCTGAAAACAGCCAGCGGAATTACCGAGGCCGACATTGCCAAGCGCTTGATGGACTACGGGTTTCATGCGCCAACATTATCGTTCCCGGTTCACGGGACCTTAATGGTTGAACCAACAGAAAGTGAATCGAAACAGGAACTGGATCGTTTTATTGACGCGTTGAAGTCGATTTTCGGGGAAATTCAGGATGTGATTAACGGAACAGCGGATAAGAGCGACAACCCGCTGAAAAATGCGCCGCACACCGCCGGTACCGTTACCGCCGATGAGTGGCTTCACCCATACAGCCGTCAGCAGGCAGCCTTTCCGCTCCCGTACCTGAAGGAGCATAAATACTGGCCGCCGGTTGGCCGCGTTGACGACGCTTACGGCGACCGTAATTTGGTTTGTACCTGTGCGCCGATAGAGACTTACAGCTAGCTATGGGTTTAATGGTTCGCATTTCGTAACTTTGAATAAGGAATTTACAGACTATGATTACTTATCCAATAGCAAAGATTAACATCGGGCTGCTGGTTACGGAAAAACGGCCGGATGGTTTCCATAACCTGGAAACCATTTTTTACCCGATTCGTATGCATGATATTTTGGAAGTTGTTGAGTCGGACGAGTTTAAGTTTAGCCTTTCAGGTATTGACGTTGCGGGAGATCCGGAAGACAACCTGGTTGTTAAAGCTTATCGGCTGATAAAGAATGATTTTCAAATCCCTGCGGTGCAGGTACATCTTCATAAAAACATTCCGTCGGGAGCAGGCTTAGGTGGTGGTTCTTCGGATGCTGCCAGTATGCTCCTGACATTGAATGAGCTCTTCAACCTAAATATAAGTCGGGAACAATTAATGGATTATGCGTTGCAGTTAGGCAGCGATTGCCCGTTTTTTATACAGGAAAAACCGGTTTTTGCAACTGGAAGAGGTGAAATAATGCAGGAAGTAACCGTTGAATTGAAAGATTATTTCCTGATTTTGGTGAAACCGCAGGTGCATGTATCCACAGCATTGGCTTACCAGAATATTGTGCCGCAACGGGCACGGCTGTCCTTGAAAGGTTTAATTGGCTTTTCGGTTGGTAAATGGAAAGGCAATATTTTAAACCACTTCGAGAAGTATGTTTTTCAGGCTTATCCCGAGGTTGAGAAGATAAAGAAAGTATTGTACGAGCAGGGCGCTGCTTTTGCGCTAATGTCGGGAAGCGGTTCTGCCGTGTACGGCTTATTTCGCTCGGAGAAACGCGGAATTGAAAAATTATTTCCTGACGGGTATCAGATTTTCAGGCAGCGTTTGTAGCTGTTTAAACAGAAAAAGTGGGGCCGGTTTCGGCCCCACTTTTTTATTTAGGTGCAATTTCAATCATTAAAAATCCTTTCGGGATTTTGTCGCCTGGTTTAACCAATACCGAAGCAATTTTGCCATCGAATGGCATTTGCACGAGGTTGTGCATTTTCATTGCTTCCAGTGTTAACAACGAGTCGCCTTCCTTTAGTTTATCTCCAGGCTTCACATAAATATCGATAACCGTTCCGGGAATAAACGAGTGCAATTTGTTCTCGTCGGGTTTTTCCCATTTCTGGCGATCACGGTATTTGGTGGTATGCTCGGTTTTATAAACTGCGCTATGGACAATGATGGTTTCGTATTTTTCTTCTTCCATGACTGGTCAGTATTTTTTTGATTAAAACGGAGGAATACCGTGTTTTTTCGACGGGCCCGAAATTGATTTGTTGGCCGATACTTTCAGGGCGTGCAACAAGATGCGGCGGGTATCTTGCGGCTCAATCACCTCGTCGATGTAACCTTTTGACGCTGCCACATAAGGGTTGGCAAACTTCTCTTTGTACTCCTGTATTTTCAGTTGGCGCATGGCTTCCGGATCTTCCGCTTCCGATATTTCTTTGCGGAATACAATATTGGCGGCTCCTTCGGGTCCCATTACCGCAATTTCGGCAGTTGGCCAGGCAAATACGAAGTCGGCACGCAAGTGGCGCGAGTTCATGGCAATGTAGCCACCACCGTAAGCTTTTCGGATGATAACAGTAATTTTGGCAACCGTAGCCTCGCTGTAAGCATACAGAATTTTTGCACCGTGACGGATAACCCCTGCATGTTCCTGGTCAACACCAGGCAAGTAGCCCGGAAGGTCTTCCAATGTAATGATAGGGATATTGAAGGCATCGCAATAGCGGATAAAGCGGGCTGCTTTATCGGAGCTGTCGCAATCAAGCACACCAGCTAATACTTTGGGTTGGTTGGCAACAAAACCAACAGTTTCGCCATCCATACGTCCGAAGCCGATAACTACGTTTGGAGCAAACAATTCCATGATTTCGAAGAAATTAGAATTGTCGGTAATTGATTTGATAATGTCGCGGATGTCGTACGGCATTTTCGGATCGGCCGGAACGATGTTTTCGATTTTCTTTTTGAAAGTTGGTTTGGCCGGCTCAATACGGGCTGCTTTTTGTTTATTGTTCCAAGGGATGTACGAAACCAGTTTCTTAATCTGGTCAAAACATTCCTGCTCGCTTTCGGCATAGAAGTGGGCATTGCCGGTTATTTCGGCATGAACTTTCGCCCCGCCAAGGTCTTCCATCGAAATTTCTTCACCCAAAACTGTTTTAATTACACTTGGGCCGGTGATAAACATTTTCGAGATGTTGTTTACCACAAAAACAAAGTCGGTTAGTGCCGGCGAATAAACGGCACCACCAGCACAGGGGCCGAGAATGACTGAAATTTGAGGGATAACGCCCGAAGCCAATGTGTTGCGAAAGAAAATTTCGCCATAACCTGCCAACGAGTTAACACCCTCTTGTATACGGGCACCTCCCGAATCGTTGATCCCAATTAAGGGAACGCGCATCTTCAGGGAGTGGTCCATAATTTTGGTAATTTTGCGGGCGTGCATCAACCCCAAAGATCCACCGGCAACAGTGAAGTCTTGAGCGAAAATACAGACCGGGCTTCCGTTAATGGTACCGGTACCGATGATAACGCCATCACCATGTAAAGTCATTTTATCCATATCGAAGTCGCGGGCAACGTGTTCGACGAACATATCATATTCGTGGAATGAGCCCTCATCCAGGATTTTCATAATCCTTTCGCGGGCAGTGAGTTTACCCATAGCCACTTGTTTTTCTATGGCTTTTTCACCCCCACCCTTGAGAACCTCGTCTTTCCGTTTTCGGAGGTCCAGGATATTCCGTTTCAACGACATAATGTGTAGTTTTTAATTAAATATTCCCTCGTGTTTTACCACGAAGCGTTACTTCATAATGGTCTTTCTCTTGAAAGTTTTACGCGGTAAAATTATAATTTTTTCAGTGAATGAACTGTTTTTAAAAACATTCTGAAATTTCCGTAAACTTTTAACGAACGGTTTGGTTTTGAACTATTCTCTGTTGAGTTTGAAAATTTCGATTAGCGCATGGCCATTCGGTACAGGTAAGCTGCCAAGCCGCCAAACAAGAGGTTTGGTATCCACACGGCAACAATCGGGGGCACCGAGCCCGACACGGCAAAAACAGTCGAAATTTGCATAAACATGATGTAGGAAAAACAAATCAGGATGCCCAACCCAAGATGTAATCCCAATCCGCCTTTTACTTTGCGCGACGCCAGCGAAACGCCGATAATGGTTAAAATGAACGCTGAAAATGGCCCGGAGCGGCGGCGTTGTTTTTCAATTTCAAATTCGGTCGTGTTCATTCCCCGGGTTTTTTGAGTGGCAATTTCGCGGTTCAACGCGGGCAAAGGCAATGTTTCGGCCATGTTGTTGGTCGTGATGTAATCTTCGGGGAGCATATTCAGGGTTGTATCCCTTTTGGTTCCGGTCGTTATTTTTTCGGTCAACCCGTCAATGTCGCGAATGTAAAAGTTGTTGAGTACCCACACCTTGCGTTCCCTGTCCCACTGAATGTAGTCGGCTACCAGCTTCGATGCAAGTTTCCCTTCGTCGAAACGTTCAATGGTAAACCGGTGTCCCCAGTCGTTCGATGGGTTATAGCTGCGCATGTAGATGAATACGCCGGGTGACAATTGCCGGTGAATATTGGTTTCAACGTTGTTTCGCTTTTGCTTGATGTAGGTGTTCTTAAAGTCGTTCATTGTTCTGTTGGCCGGCGGGATGATGTAATCGCCCAGCACGTACGAAAACAGCGCAATAACGGCGGCCCCAACCATGTATGGGCGGACAAAGCGGTGGAACGAAACCCCGCTGCTGAGGATGGCAATAATTTCGGAGTTGTAGGCCATTTTCGAGGTGAAGTAAATGACCGCAATAAACGTGAACAAAGCGCTGAACAAGTTGGCAAAGTAGGGCACAAAGTTCATGTAATAATCTGTGATGATGGTTTTCACAGGAATATCTTTCGATAGAAACTCGTCCAGGTTTTCCGAAATGTCGAAAACCATAGCAATGCTTATAATCAGTACAATCGTGTAGAAAAAGGTTCCAAGGAACTTACCGATAATGTACCGGTCCAGTATGGATATAATTGGCGACTTCAGTTTCATAAGCGAGTTGCTAATTTAATAACCATCTCTTCTTTCCAGCTTTTAAAACTATCGTTTAAAATATGACGACGTGCTTGTTTAACCAGCCAAAGATAAAAAGCAAGGTTGTGTTGACTGGCAATTTGGGCGCCCAGCATTTCGCCCGAAATAATCAGGTGGCGAAGAAATGCCTTGGTGTAATTGCTGTCCACATACGAAGAGCCGTTTGGGTCGACCAGCGAAAAATCATCGGCCCAACGTTTATTTTTAATATTGATAATGCCTTCGCTGGTGAACAACATGCCGTTGCGTCCGTTGCGGGTTGGCATTACACAGTCAAACATGTCCACACCCCGGTCAATGGCTTCCAGGATGTTAACCGGGGTACCAACCCCCATCAGGTAGCGGGGTTTGTTTTTAGGAAGAATTGGGTTTACTACTTCAATCATTCGGTACATATCGGCTTCGGGTTCGCCAACCGACAGACCGCCAATGGCATAGCCATCGCTGGGGATTCCGGTCACGTGGCGGGCAGCTGCTTCGCGCAGTTCCGGATAAACGCCGCCTTGTACAATCGGGAAAAGCGATTGGCGGTACCCATACAGTGGTTGGGTTTTTTCCATTTGGTTCACGCAGCGTTCGAGCCAGCGTTGGGTTAAAGCCAACGACTTTTTTGCGTAGTCGTATTCGGCATCGCCCGGTGTGCATTCGTCAAAAGCCATCATAATATCGGCGCCAATTTTACGCTGAATATCAATAACATGTTCAGGTGTAAAAAGGTGTTTCGAACCATCGATGTGCGACTGGAACCGCACACCTTCTTCGGTGAGCTTGCGGATGTCTCCCAGCGAAAATACCTGAAACCCGCCGCTGTCGGTCAGTATAGGGCCATTCCAGCCGTTAAATCGGTGCAGCCCCCCGGCCCGTTCAATAATGTCCATTCCCGGGCGCAAATACAGGTGATAGGTGTTGCCCAGGATGATTTGGGCCCCGATGTCTTCTTTTAAATCTTTTTTATGGATTCCTTTCACCGAACCAGCCGTACCAACAGGCATAAAAATGGGCGTTTCAATGGTTCCGTGGTCGGTATAAAGTACTCCGGCACGCGCCTCAGAGC
Source organism: Mangrovibacterium sp. (assembly GCA_047972415.1). Classification (GTDB taxonomy): domain Bacteria; phylum Bacteroidota; class Bacteroidia; order Bacteroidales; family Prolixibacteraceae; genus Mangrovibacterium. The sequence goes on along the minus strand of JBKEAN010000062.1, from coordinate 9,073 downwards.
CACTGGCGGTATGTTTCAGCGTAAAATCCATGTATTGTTTTTTGAGCCAGCAAAGATAGTATTATTCAGTAAAAGGCAGAGTCCCCGATTTGGTTCGCTACTTGTTAATTAAATTTAAAAATAGTGTGAGTTGATTCCGTCTGATTATTAAATTTGTCAGCAAATTTCGACCATGACGCAAGAGTTTTTCGAGAGGCCGTTCCATATGTGGAGCGGCTATGTGTTGTTACTTCTGGGATTTATTCTGATTTTGGTTCTTCAGCTGGTGTATTACCGCAGGCTGCTCGTGAAAAAGAAGGGAAGTGATGTTTTTGCACCGGAACGCGGTATCAGTATTTTGCTGAATATACGCAACGAGTCGGCGCGGATCGAGTCATTTCTGATGAAACTGATGAACCAGAATTATTCGAATTTCGAAATTGTTGTTGTTGATGATTTTTCAGCCGATTCAACCTTGATTATCCTGGGGGTGATGGCCCGCAAATATCCGCAAATCAAATTTAGCTCGCTCAACCAGGAAAACCGATCATCGGAAAAGATGGCGATGAACCTGGCAATGAAGGCCGCGAAACACGATTGGGTGTTGTTTTTGAGCCCCGAAACCAACCTGGGCGATCCGAACTACCTGAGCACCCTGAACAGTGCTATCGACGAAGAAACCCAGGCCGTAGTTGGCTACCTGAACTACGAAGCCGGGACGGGGCGCTATAACCGCTGGAGCCGGATTGAACGGCTGCGCGCTTTTTGGAATGCCTCGGCAAACCAGGTTGCCTCTATCCCAGTGATTTACCAACAAATCAATGTGCTTTTTCATAAAAAAATTTATTTCGATGCGGGCGGGTTTAAGGGAATAATGAATGCTCATTTTGCCGGAATGGAGCTGATATTTAATCAGATGCAAAAGTTGAACATTAAATATACCATTGCCGAGGGGACCCGGTTGCGCGAGGACAAAATGGCCGATCGCTACGAATACGACGATTTGATGCGCAAGCATGTTCGCCTGTACCGGCGCTTGCCTTTGCGCAAAAAGAAGCTCGATATTTTGGGATTGATGGCTAAATTGTTACTTTTTTCAGGGATTGGGTTTTTGCTTTTTAGCGATTTGAGGTATTGGTTTTTCTTTGTTCCGGTGCCTGTTATTTTGTGGTTGACCGACCTGTTTCTGACCAAAAGTATGCTGAAACGCTTGGCAGAACGGAAAATATTTTTATCTTCGTTAGCGTACGTTTTTGTGAGACCGGTTTTGTACCTCTTCTATAGTACGTCAACCCGAATACAAGCACACCGAAGTAAATGGAACTAAATCCGAATTTCACCGACAAAGCACAACAGGATTTTGTCTTGGTTAAAGCCGCGCTTCGGGGCGAAGAAAAAGCTTTTGCCAAGCTGCTTGCCCGCTATAAGGATGCGATTTACTTCATGCTGTTGAAAATGGTTAATAATAAAAGCGATGCTGAAGATTTGACGATTGAAGCTTTCGCAAAAGCGTTCAGGAGCCTACCGCAATATTCGCCTAGTTTTGCGTTTTCTACCTGGCTATTTAAAATTGCTTCCAATAACTGTATCGATTTTATAAGGAAGCGGCGCGGAATAACTATTTCGATTGAAAACGCACAGGAAAACCCAGAAAGCGATCCACCCATCAGGCTTAAATCATTCGAACCGGACCCGGAACAAAAGCTCATCCGCATTCAAAAAGCGATTCTGCTCCGGCGTATTGTCCACCGGCTCAAACCACGCTACCGTACCTTGGTCGAGCTGCGCTATTTTCACGAATATACCTACGAAGAAATCGCAAATGAATTAAATTTGCCGATCGGAACGGTGAAGGCCCAGTTGTTTAGGGCTCGCGAAGTGCTGTTTAAAATGATTGAGTCGACCGAGATAGACGATCAGGAGGAATAGCATTTGCCCGGAATTAATAGCCACCCGTCTTTCAATTTCAACAAATATAATGGATATAATTACCAAGTACTTTCCCGGTTTGGATGAATCCCGGCTGGAACGTTTTTCACGTTTGGGGCAACTTTATTCGGACTGGAACGAAAAAATCAACGTCATTTCCCGGAAGGACATTGAGCAGCTTTACGAGCGGCACGTATTGCACTCGCTGGGGATTGCTAAGTTTACCGGTTTTGTGCCCGGAACCCGGGTAATGGATGTGGGTACCGGTGGCGGTTTTCCGGGGATTCCGCTGGCTATTATGTTTCCCGAAACCGAGTTTCTGCTGGTTGATTCGATTGCCAAAAAAGTTACGGTGGTCGATGCTATTGCCCGCGAACTTGGTTTGACCAATGTAACCGCCCGCCAGGAACGCGCCGAGAAAGTGAAAGGCCAGTTCGATTTTGTGGTTAGCCGGGCAGTTACCGCGTTCCCGGCTTTTGTAGCTCTGGTACGGACGAAAATTAGCGGTATCCAGCGGAACGAATTGCCCAACGGAATTCTGTACCTCAAAGGGGGCGATTTTGATGCCGAGCTGGAGCCTTTTGGCGACCGGGTCAATGTGTATGCGCTGAATAATTATTTCACAGAGGAATTCTTTGAAACCAAGAAGCTTATCCATCTGGTATTGAAAAAATAAGGAAAATAACCCAGGATGTTTTGGCCGGAATTAAAAAAGATATATTTTTGCAGTCCGAAATAAGCGGAGAAGAAAATAATTAAAAAGATATACCAATGAAAAGGACATTTCAACCATCGAACAGAAAGCGCAAAAACAAACATGGTTTTCGCGAAAGAATGGCGACTGTTGGCGGGCGTGCCGTATTGAAAAGTCGTCGTGCGAAAGGTCGGAAGAAACTGACTGTTTCAGACGAACCACGTCACAAACGTTAAGAAGTACCTAAGTTACACGACATAGAAAGGTAGAGAATTACGATTCTTTACCTTTTTGTGTGTTTGGAGCGGTCGGTTCCTGTTCGGGCCAAGTTTTATTCCGGTTTGCAAAAGGCTGACAGTCTCTTTTTTTCAACTATTTTTATGGCTTCAACCCAATTCAAATTTCCAATACAACATGAGTTTGAAAGCATTCCTAACCAGTAAAACCTTTTTTAAACAGGTATTAATCGCTTTAGGGCTGACCCTGTTACTGATGTTTGTTGTGCTTTGGTTGGTACGGATATACACCAATCACGGCGAATCATTCGAGTTGCCCGACCTGACGGGCATGTCGGTACACGATGCCGAACAGGTGCTGAAATCGAAAAACCTGGAGTTTGAAGTGGCCGATTCGCTTTACCTCGATGGCGCAGTTCCCGGCTCTGTTATCGGGCAGGTTCCGGCCGCAGGCCATTCGGTAAAAGAAGGGCGGACTATCTTTCTGAGCATTTGCGCTGTGGCTCCCGAGCAGGTTGTTATGCCGCACCTGACCGATATTTCGTTGCGACAGGCAGTGAGCATGATGCAGGCTGTTGGCTTGAATGTGGGGAGGGTTGAATACCAGCTCTCCGAGTTTCCGAACCTGGTACTCGAACAACGAATGAACAGCCAGCCGGTACCAGCCGGAACCCGCGTAAACAAAGGGAGCAACATTGATTTGCTGATAGGTAAATCGGGCGATGGCGAAAAAACAGTCGTACCCAACCTGTTGGGCGGAACCCTGGGCCAGGCCAAAGGCGAAATTGCCAGCCTGTTTTTGAACCTTGGCGCTGTAATTTACGACGAATCGGTGCAAACGCGCGAGGATACACTGGCTGCCCAAGTGTGGCAACAGCGCCCATCGGCCGATAGCTACGACGAAATTGATTTGGGCGCCTCCATCGATCTTTGGTTGAGCGTCAATCCGGACAGGCAGCTCCTAAGCCCGAAAACAAGTTTGGAAACCGATTCACTGGAAGGATTTTAAATGCAGGAAGAATTTGACGATAGTTTTGACGATCAGGAAGAAGAAGCCGAAGGGCAGCTACTTTACGAACACTTCAACCTAAAAGTAGACCCGGGCCAAACACAGATCCGTATTGATAAGTTTATTGCAAACCGGATTGACAATGCTTCGCGCAGCAAAATCCAGGCAGCTGCCGACTCGGGCAACATACTGGTGAATGGAAGCCCCGTTAAATCGAATTACAAAGTGAAGCCAAGCGACGAGATTTCCATTGTGATGGATTTTCCCAGGCGCGAGCTGAAAATTATACCCGAAGATATTCCACTGGATGTGGTTTATGAGGACGATCACTTAATTGTGATTAATAAACCGGCAGGTTTGGTGGTTCACCCGGGGCATGGCAACTATTCCAGGACACTGGTGAACGCACTGGCCTGGCGCTACAAAGATTTGCCCCTGTTTAAAACCGCGGACCCGCGCCCGGGACTGGTCCACCGCATCGATAAAAATACATCGGGATTGCTGGTGGTGGCAAAAACCGAACAGGCCAAAACACATTTGGCAAGGCAGTTCTTCAACAAAACAACCCATCGTCAGTATGTAGCCTTGGTGTGGGGCCGCCTGCGCGAACCCGAAGGAACCATTGAAGGTAATATTGCCCGAAGCCTGGCCAACCGGCAGGTATTTACCGTGTACGAGGATGGCGAAAGCGGCAAACCGGCCGTTACCCACTACAAATTGCTCGAAGAGTTGGGCTACGTGAGTGTGGTGCAGTGCCAACTCGAAACGGGCCGGACGCACCAAATCAGGGTTCACATGAAGTACATCGGGCACCCGCTGTTTAACGACGATGTGTATGGTGGCGACAAAATTCTTTGGGGAACCACCTTTGCCAAATACCGGCAGTTTGTGCAAAATTGTTTTAAACTATTGCCACGGCAGGCTTTACATGCTAAAACGCTGGGCTTTATACACCCGGTAACGGGCGAAGAAATGCTTTTTGACTCGGAGCTGGCGCAGGACATGAAGGATGCTATTGATAAATGGCGGGATTATATATCGAACCGAGAAGTGGGCGAGTAGAAGAGGCTCACGCTGGCTTTCCCGAGAGAAAAGAAAGAAGGCCATGTTCGGCATTTTCGGTCTCACGGTTCAAGTCTTTCCCCCCCTCAAAAATTTTTCGCGAAGCAGGCAACTTCGGTTCACAATTAATACAGATATTTGGCCTTTGTTAATTCAAGTTTGATGAAGAAGAATATAGCAGTTGTTTACGGGGGCGATTCGTCGGAGTACGTCGTTTCCGTACAAAGTGGGAAAAACGTGTTTCAATCCATCGATACCACACTTTTCAACCCGTGGTTGGTTGAAATGAAAAACATGCAGTGGTGGGTGATGCTTGACGGGCAGAAAATTGCCGATGTGGACAAAGGCGATTTCAGCTTTAGGGTAGGCGGGCAAAAAGTGAAGTTTGATTTTGCCTACATCATCATTCACGGAACCCCCGGCGAGGATGGTATCCTGCAGGGCTATTTCGAGCTGGTAAACGTACCGTATTCAACTTGTGGAGTGCACGCATCGTCGCTCACCTTCAACAAATATTTCTGCAGCAATTACCTGCGTAATTTCGATATCCCCATGGCCAAATCGGTTCGGCTGATGAAGGGCGCCGCAATTGACACCGATGCTTTGCTGGACCAGCTGAGTTTGCCGGTTTTTGTAAAACCCAATGCCGGTGGTTCGAGCTTTGGCGTTACCAAAGTGAAACGGGCGGAAGACCTTGCAACAGCCATTGAAAAAGCTTGGGTTGAAGGTGACGAAGTGCTGGTGGAAGAATTTATCGACGGAAAGGAATTTACCTGCGGCCTGGTGAAACTGAAAAACCAAAGCTTTATTTTTCCGGTAACCGAGGTGTTGCCAAAGAATGAATTCTTCGATTTTGAAGCCAAATACACCGTCGGTATGACGGATGAGATTACACCGGCCCGCATTTCGCCCGAACTCACCAACGATATTCAGCAACTGGCCTCGCGTATTTACGACTTGTGCAACTGCAAGGGCATTGTTCGGGTCGACTTCATCTTAAAAGACGGACTGTTCTACTTTCTCGAGGTAAACACCACCCCGGGAATGACCGCCACCAGCTTTATTCCGCAACAAATTGCAGCCATGGGACGCGAGTTGAAGGACATGCTGACCCTCATCATATTAGATAATGTAGTGTAAAAAAATAGTATGAAAATAGGTTGAAGGGGCAGCAAAGGCCCCTTTTTTTATACCTTTAAAATCCGTTTCGCTAAAATCCGAAGCGAAACCTAAGCATTGAAAATCAACCCGTTTACACGAATTTTAGATGGCAGTAGAGCGCAAAAATACCCGAACAAACGCAAAACCCAATACAACCATTGAGCAGATTAATGCGCAATACGGCAAGTTACCCCCGCAGGCCATTGATGTGGAAGAAGCCGTGTTGGGGGCCCTCATGCTCGAACGCGATGCTTATGTGAGCGTGGCCGATATTATTGATGAGCCAAGCTTTTACAAAGACGAGCACAAAAAAATATTCGACGCCATCAAGTACCTCTCTACCCACGAAAAGCCGGTGGATTTGCTGATGGTAACCCAGGAACTGAAGAACCGCAACGAACTGGACGAAGTAGGCGGCCCGCTATATATTACCCAGCTTACCAGCAGGGTGGCTTCGGCAGCCCACATCGAATTTCATGCCCGCATTATTGCCCAGAAATACATTCAGCGCGAACTTATTCGGGTGTCGTCCGAAATCCAGACCAAGGCCTACGATGCCAATATGGACGTGGACGATTTGATCGATTTCTCCGAAACTGCACTCTTTAAAGTGGCCGAAGGGAACATCAAAAAAGAGATGTTGCCTATAAAACCGATTTTGAAAGAAGCCGCTGCGTTGCTCGAAGCCGCGTCGAAACGCGAAGACGGGCTGAGTGGCACACCAACCGGCTTTACCGCGCTCGACCGGATTACCTCGGGATGGCAAAAAACCGACCTGGTGATTATTGCAGCCCGTCCGGCTATGGGTAAAACAGCTTTTGTACTCTCCATGGCCCGGAACATGGCTGTTGACCACCGCGCACCTGTTGGTATTTTCTCGTTGGAGATGGCCTCGGTGCAGTTGGTAAACCGTTTAATTGCCGCCGAAACCGAGCTGGGTTCCGAAAAAATAAAAACCGGACGGCTGGCCCAATGGGAATGGGAAAACTTTAACCGTAAAATTAAAGTACTCGAAGATGCACCCATTTTTATTGATGATACGCCGGCATTGTCCATCTTCGAATTTCGCGCAAAATGCCGCCGCCTGAAAATGCAGCACAACATTGGCGTAGTTATCGTGGATTACTTGCAGCTGATGACTGCCGGTAGCGATACACGCGGTAACCGAGAGCAGGAGGTAAGTTTAATTTCGCGCTCGCTGAAGGCCATTGCCAAGGAGTTGGACGTACCCATCCTGGCACTGTCGCAGTTGAGCCGTGCCGTGGAATCGCGCGAAGGGAAACGTCCGCAGTTGTCGGATTTGCGCGAATCGGGTGCCATTGAACAGGATGCCGACCTGGTGTGTTTTATTCACAGGCCCGAGTATTACGGCATTACCGAAGACGAAAATGGAAACTCGCTGCTTGGTGTGGCCGAAATTATTATTGCCAAACACCGTAACGGCTCGGTGGGCGATGTACGGCTGGCCTTTAAAAAAGCACAGGTGCGTTTTGCCGATCTGGAAACCGACATCCCGGTTGAAATTGGTGGCGGAAACTTCGGACAAACCTTCAGTTCGAAAATGAACAGCGACCGCGGCGAACCGGTAATGCCTGCCAACACCGGCTTCGAAACCGAAAAAAGCTTTAGTTATGGCAAACCCGATCCGAACGATGCCCCGTTTTAGGGGACTGAAAACCCTTTTGCTGTGTTTGTTTTTTAGCCTGATACTGAGCAAACAAACCCAGGCGTTGTACCTGCTCATTCCCATGGACGAGCAGCAGCATAACCAGCTGAAAGCTTACGGTATTGCCTACTGGACCCTCGGTCAGGCGATTGAGGTGAAGTGGTTGCTTAATTACCGGGGGGGGAGTTTCCTGGTTCAATATAGCCCCGAAATGGAACGCGAATGCCTGATACGCGGGGTTGATACCGAAAAACTGCCCGATGCCAAAGCCAACCTCATCCTGTCGGAAATTGCCAGCCCATCAGTCAATCAGGATGCGGTGAGCATGCAAAAGGCACCGAAAATAGCGGTGTATTCGCCCAAAAACAAACAGCCCTGGGACGACGCCGTAACTATGGTGCTGACTTACGCCGAAATAGAATACGATTTAATTTACGACCAGGAAATCCTGAACGGGCGGCTGAACGATTACGACTGGCTGCACCTGCACCATGAGGATTTTACCGGCCAGTTCGGAAAATTTTATGCCAACTACCGCAACATGCCCTGGTATCAGGAGGAGGTGCGCACAAACGAGGAATTGGCACGCAATAATGGCTTTCTGAAGGTGTCGGAAATGAAGTTGGCCGTTGCCGAAAAGGTTCGCAATTACGTAGATAGGGGAGGTTTTCTGTTTGCCATGTGTGCTGCTACCGACACTTACGACATTGCTATGGCGGCTCACGGAACGGATATTTGCGGCGCCATGTTCGACGGCGACCCGACCGACCCCGATGCCAACCAAAAGCTCGACTACGAACAGAGCCTGGCCTTTACCAATTTCAGGCTCGAAATGAACCCGTACCAGTACAAGTTCTCCGATATTGATGTAACCACTACCCGGCAGGTACCGCAAAATCACGACTTTTTCAGCTTGTTCGAGTTTTCGGCCAAGTGGGACCCCGTACCCACCATGCTCACCCAAAACCACCAGCGCGTTATCCGCGGCTTTATGGGGCAAACAACGGCTTTCAACAGCAAGCTGGTCAAATCGAAGGTGCTGGTAATGGGCGAAAATAAAGTGGCCGGCGAAGCCCGCTACATTCACGGCGAATCGGGCAAAGGCTTTTGGACTTTTTATGGTGGCCACGACCCCGAGGACTACCGCCACTTGGTTGGCGATCCGCCCACCGACTTGAGCCTGTACCCCAACTCGCCAGGCTACCGGCTTATTCTGAACAATGTACTTTTTCCCGCTGCCAAAAAGAAAAAGCAGAAGACCTAAAATGGTTGAACACCGTTGGAGGCTGTTGAAGAGAATTGAAGGGGTTGATGGTTTTTTGTTGTTTTTGGTGTCG
>JBKEAN010000004.1:0-5076 GCA_047972415.1 Mangrovibacterium sp. | reverse complement strand
CCCACTTCATCGATGGAACGGATAGCCGCCTGAATGAGTGGCAGCTTCTTCATCTTGAAATGCCGGTGCATGTTTTCGGCGATGATAATGGAGTCGTCAACCACAATGCCGGTAACAAACACCAGGGCAAACAGCGAAATGCGGTTCAGCGTGTAGTCGAGAAAGTAATAGCTGAACATGGTGAGGGCAAAGGTGATTGGAACGGAAATGAAAACGACCAAACCACCGCGCCAGCCCATCGCCAGCATCACCAGCAGGGTTACCGAGAGAATGGCCACCGAGAGGTGCATCAGTAATTCCGACACTTTGTGCGAAGCGGTTTCGCCGTAGTTGCGGGTCACGGTAACATTGACGTCCGCGGGGATGAGGTCTTTTTTTAGGACTTCGAGTTTTTCCAGAATTTTGTCCGACACGTGCATGGCATCGGCGCCGCGGCGCTTCGCTACCGAAATGGTGACGGCCGGGTATTCGCCCGGGTGACTGGCTTTTTCCACATCTGTTTTGGCATAGCCAAACTGAACGTACTGGATTGGTTCTTCCGGGCCATCCAGGATTTCGGCTAGCTGTTTCAGGTAAACGGGCTTGCCGTTTCTAACGCCAACCACCAAGTTTTCTACGTCTTCGGTAGTTTTCAGGAAGTCGCCGGCTTCAACCAGGTATTCCTTATCGTTTTTGCTGAAAGCTCCCGCATGGAATTGGCCATTTGCCAGCTGGATTTGCTGGGCAATCATCAGCGCATCTATCTGAGCAGCGCTCATTTTTTCGTTGTTCAGCACCACGCGCACCTCGCGTGAGCGGCCACCAATCAGTTTTGTTTCTGAAACGTTTTCAACCTGCTCAATCTCGTTATTCAATTCCTGGGCAATGCGTTTCAACTGGTAATCGTCGTAGTTTTCGCTCCACAGCGTCAAACCCAGCACTGGCACATCGTCAATGGATCGGGTTTTTACCAGTGGGAGCGTGGTACCCTTGGGCATTTCGTCCATGTGTTTCATCACCTCGTTGTACATTTTCACTAAGGAGCGTTCCACGTCTTCGCCTACGTAAAACTGCACAATGAGCATAGCCTGACCGGGCATGGACGTTGAATATACATATTCGACCCCCGGAATATTCGCCACTACTTTTTCGAGCGGCTGCATCACACGCGATTCAATTTCCTTGGGACTGGCTCCCGGGTAGCGGAAAAAGATGTCGGCAATCGGAACGTCGATTTGCGGTTCTTCCTCCCGCGGGGTTAGGTACGAGGCGTAGATCCCGATGGCCATAAAAGCAATCATGAGCAGTGGGGTCAGCTTCGAGTTGATAAATGCTTTGGCGATACCGCCAGAAAATCCTGTTTTCATGTTTTCTGCTTAGTTGTTTTCAACAAGAACGCCGTCGTACAATTTGCTTTCGGCCGACAGAATATACTTTTCGCCATTAGTTAGACCCGAAAGTACCTCAATGGAATCGCCATAGGCTTTGCCGGTGCGTACCCAGCGCAACAAGGCAGTGTTGCTTTGGCTTAGGGTGTACAAACCTTCGAGTTGGCCGCGTTTCACCAGCGCGCTTTGCGGGACGAGCATGACCTGCTGGGTGCCGTTTTCGTAAATCACGGTGGCGTACAAGCCGCTGTACAAACTATTAGTTTGGTTCGAAGAGGTGTTGAGGGCAATTTTGGCTTCGAACTGGGCGCCGGTGTTGTTCGATGAGGGGTTGATTTCGGCAATGGTGCCAGTCACGATCAGGCCGGGTGCTGCGCTGAATTCAATTTTCACGGGCTCGTTCAGCTTCAGGCGGGCAATGTCGCTTTCCGGAATACGGACAATGACTTTCCACTGGCTGGGGTTTTCAATGCTGAGCAAAGGTATTCCCGGGTTGGCCATATCGCCTTCCTGCACAAACTTGCCGGTAATTACGCCGGTGTATGGAGCGCGGATTGAAGCATAACGCAAGGACTCGTCCACTTCTTTTTCCATTTGCTTGACAGCCTCCATGCGGGCTTTGCTCATTTCGTAGCGGGTGCGCATGTCTTCAATCTCTTTGTCGCTTGCACTTTTCTGTTTGTACAAGGCTTCGAAGCGGGCCAGATCTTTTTCGGCGCTGGCTAATGCAGACGAAGCTTCAACTTTATTGGCTTCAAGCTGGGCTTTTTTGGCAAGAATGTCCTGGTTGCGGATTTGAATCAACAAATCGCCGGTGCTGACCCGCTGTCCTGGCGTAACCAACACACGTTCAATTTGTCCCATGATGCGCGTACTCAGGTTCGATTGTTTGTCGGCTTCGAGCTTTCCCGAAAAGTTGTATTGCGAAGGGTATTCGCAAACTTTGGCGAGCGCGACCTTCGCTTTTATCACGGATTTGTTTGCTTCTGTGTTTTCTTTTTTACTGCCGCACGAAGCGAGAAGGAGGAGACTTGCAGCGGCAGCAAGGCTCATGAATGCTGATTTAATAAAATGTGTATTCATCGTTTCTCCGGAAATGATTGGTTAGTATCTTGTTCGAGTAAGAGTTCTAGTTCGAAGACAGATTGTTGATAATTGTAAATGGCTTGAATGTATTCGAGGTTTTTTTGCGACGAGAGCGCTTCGGACATCAATAGCTCGGTGGTTTTTTCTAAGCCTTGCGCGTAGCGGTTGTTGCGGATGCGGAATGATTCGGTGGCCTGTTCGGCAGCCAGCTTGCCGGTTTGCACTTGTTTATAACTGAGTTCAAGCTTGCGTTTGGCGCTGTTCAACTGAATTTGGCTTTGCGACAGGTAATTCTGGTACCCGAATTGGGCTTCCCGCACCTGCGCTTCGGCTCGTTGGGTATTTCCCAGGTTTTTGTATCCGCTAAAGATGTTCCAACTCAGCTGGGCACCAATCATGTAGTTATTGGCCGAAGTGCCGAGCAGGCTGGCGTCGTTCCACTCGTAAGCGCCAAATGCGTTGAGGCGAGGGATATACTTCATTTTCTCCGATTTCAACATGCTTTCGGCTCCTTCAAGTTGCTTTTGAATAGCTTGAAGGTCCGAGCGGTTTTCGAGTGTGGCGGTTTCTGCATTCCAGATCGCTTGCGTCGGACTTAAGTTCATTGAATCGGTAATTTCCAATTCGGTATTTAAATCAAAGCCAATCAGGTGGTTTAGGTATTCGTTGGCGCTTTGTAAGTTATTTCTGGCCTCGCCCAGCTGGTTTTTTCGTTCGTCGGCGCGCACCATGGCTTCCAACACATCGGCATGTTTTACCAGGCCTTGTCCTTCGGCGTTTTGCGTCAGGCTTAACGCATCTTGTGCCACATCAACTGATTTTTGAATCACCTGAACCGCCCTACCGGCCAGCTCGAGCATATAGTAGGCTTTTTTCACCTCGAGACGAATGGTTGCTTTCGTCCGTTTGGTTTGAAGTTCCATGGCTTCGTACTGTGCTTTCGCTGCTTTTCGGGCGTAAATGCCGTCCAAGTTCACCAATGGCTGCTGAACTTCAATTTTGGTGTTGTAATTTTCAATACGGGCGGGGTCGTTTAGGCTGGCCGGATCAAAGTCGGCCTGGCGTACAATCTCTTGTTTTAGTTTGAAGCCAAACGAAGAGAGCGGGTCGTTAGTTGTTATACCGGAAGTGCTAAGCGTTAAGCCGGGCAAAAAAACCGAGTTAGTCATCCGGTACGAGCCGCGGGCGGCCAGTTCGCGTGCTTCGGCCGCTTTGGAGCTGAGGTTATTTTCCTCAGCCAGCTGCAGTGCATCCCGCAGGCTCAGTTGCTTTTTGCTCTGGCTCTTTGTTGCCACAGGAATGGCTAGTAAGGCGACGAGCAAAACAAGGAGAAAATTTTTTCGCATAGCTAATTTCTGATTTGATTTCCATAGGCAAAAATAATATTTATATTTAAATATATAGAAGTATATATGTGTTGATTTGAAAAAAAATATCAAACAATTGATTGTTTTTACTGATAATTCCTGTATATAGACAGATAATCAATCGATTAATCGAAAATTTGAGGTGTTAAGTTAGGATGAAGCAAGGATTTAGTGACCAAATTCGCGGAATATAGTAGCAATTGCGGCTTCGTATTTTTGGAGGGAGCTTGCTTTTTTTACCAGCTTAAAGCTTTTGTGTGGGTTCGAAAACGACTCGGCAAAGTAGCTCCAAAAGCCCTTCATTTTCATCAATACCTGCCCGTCGTCCGAAAACAAGCTCCGGTATTCGCTAAAATAGGCGTGATGAAATTCTTGTTTTAACTGGTTCTTCTGTTTTGGTGAGGCTTCTTCGCCCCGGAGTTCTGCTAGCAAAAACGGATTGCTTAATACAGCCCGACCAATCATCCACTCGGTTTGCGATGGTACCAGTGTGCGGATTTCTTCCAAGTCAGCAGCTGATTGAATGTCGCCATTATAAACTAAGGTCTGGCCAAATTCACGGCTAAATTCGGCAAATAACTTGCGGTCGGCTTCTCCTTTGTATAGTTGGCTGGCGGTGCGCGGATGAAAAGTGTATTGGGTTATGGGATAGCTTTTTAGTAAATCAATGAGTTTGAAAACAGCATGGTCGTTGCTTATCCCGGCCCTGAATTTGACCGAGACTTCAAACTGAAACCGGCTAAAGAGGGTGTCGAGAAGAGCTTTTAGCTCGTCTGGTTTTTCGAGCAGCGCCGAACCGCGGCCGCGGTTGGTGGCCATGGGGTAGGGACAGCCCATGTTCAGGTTCAGCTTTTCGTAGCCAAAATCTTCTAATCGTTTGGCCACCGAAATTGCCTCATCCGGGTTGGCACACAGGATTTGGGGCACAACCGGAACCCCCTCGTTGTTTTCGGGAGTCAGGTCACGTAGTTGCGAGTTCCGGATTTTATCGCCCGAACCCGAACTGATGTAGGGGATATAGTAAGCATTGAAACCGCCAAACAGGCGATGGTACGACTTTCGATAGGCAAAATCGGTAAAACTTTGCAGGGGCGCCAGATAGAATTTGTCGGGTGAGTTCATTCGGGGTATCTTAATAATTTTGTACAAAGGTAAACGCTTCTCTGTTTTGAGACAGGAATTCGTTATTTTTGCAGCTAATTTCTAGAAAGCAACAGCGGAGAATGATTAAACAAGCTCAACCGAAGGATAGTCTG
>JBKEAN010000061.1:0-63956 GCA_047972415.1 Mangrovibacterium sp. | reverse complement strand
CATCCGGGGATCATATGCATCAGAACCTACCCCTTTGTATTTTATGTATATGTGATTAAAATCCAGCTTGTCAACAATATCTACGATAAAACGCGCCAGGTGATCTTCCGGTAGCCAATCGCCCAGGTCATATGGCATTAACATCCGCTGTTCACGGTCTGCTCCTATAAATTTCTTCATGCCTGAAAATACTAATTTTTCCAGCCCTCTGCAAAGCCCGACAGACTCCGAGGGAATTCCAATTTCCTAGCTAGGAAAAAAAATCGGCAAGCTTGGTAATTTTACACCCCTGCCCTGGCTGGTAGCGAAGCTTCAGTTTTTCGATAGGGGGACAATGTACTCGAACCCTATTTGAAGGTCGGGCGCATTGTTAATAAAAAAGAAATCTTCGCCAATGGTAAAATTAAAATGATGGTTGTTGCGGTGCAGCCCCACCACAAAATAGGCTTTGTACGAAAAATAATACAACGCCGCCGGGGTAATCCGCGCAAGCCAAAACTCCTGGCTAACCGGTTCGCCTTCCCAGGTATCGCCTTCTTGCAAAAAAGCCATTCCAATTTTGGGGTAGCCCGCTTGCCCCCACCCGTTATTACTGCCTTGCATAAGCGCGCCCTGCCAGTTATTCAGCAGGCCAAGTTGCAGCACCCGGTTATTGCCCAAGTTTACATTTGCTCCAAAATACAGTTTAATACTGCTTCGCCAGTCCTTATCAATTGCGTTTACACCGCTGCCCAGTTTCAGGAAACGCTGCCGGCTCAACGCAGCATCAGCCGCCAACGTAAGCGAGCTCCTATTGCTCACCAAACGATCTACCCTCAAGCCTGCCGAAAGTGCAGGAATCAGGTACGGGTGAAACGTATTCAGCGGAACCGACAAGTGCCCTCCCGCTTGCAGGTACACATTCGAATAGCTGGTTGTGTGGTTTAGCAAACGCCTGTAATAGTGCAGGTCCACAACCGTGGTAAAAACATCGCCCTTATCCCTCCGAAAGGTACGCCCATCTTCGTCGATAAACTGAATGAAGGCGCGGTTGAAGGGAAACAGGCGCCGCCCGTAATTATCGTCAACGGCAAAGTTTGAATGAAACCACTCGATAAAACGGTCGGAAACCGGGTAATGCAGGGGCGACGAACCGCCGCTTAGCAGGTGGGCATTCATATTTATAATGAAGCTGTTTTTGGGGTTCCACTGGCGTATCCAGCTTATGCGAAAATGCTGCAAAACCCCGTCGGACTGGAAAGATTTTATTTTCGATTCGACCCCAATTGCCTTAAAATAAGTCGGGCGCCAGGTCATGTACAGCACCTCGTTAAGTTGCTGTTGTTCGGGCGTCAGGTTTTGCGGATAATAAAACCAGGCCTGCGGATGCCAGTTATTCGCCATGTTATACGAAACCGAAAGCCGATCGCGGCGGTTTTCGTCAACCGGAAAATAAAAAGGAAAGTCGAGCGAAAAAATTCCGGCAGGATGTTCGGGATTGATACCCGAAAAGTACAACGGAACCCGGAGCATGTTAGCCAGACTGTTGTCCGGTTGCGCCCGCAATGCGGTTGTAGCTGCCAACAAAACCAGCAGAAAGGCCCATTTCAAAAGCGTCATGGTTACAGTTTCGGATTCGCCTTCTAAGATAAGTTTTCAATCGACAACTAAACCAAAAATACAGCTGTTTCCAAGGTTTGACAGCTCAAAAAACGTAACTTTCGGCGGCAACTATAAACACAACTATGGAAGAAACAAGCATCCGCCAAAACGATCGTGTAGTTCGAAGCTGGGAAGAATTGTGCGAAGAAGTGTACCTTGATGCCTGGAAACCTGGTATGGGCCGTTACCGTTCCGATTATGCTTTCAGGGGCCTATCGGATGCCGGCTACGAACTGAAAAACAGCTTTTTGCGCAATTGCGGCTCACGTTCCGAACTGGAATATCACCTGCTGCGGAATTTTCGCAAGTATTCCATGTCCAAAGAAGCACAACTTTCCGGATCGTTTTGGCGCTCGCTGGTCATGGCCCAGCACCATGGTTTGCCCACCCGCCTGCTCGACTGGACTTACTCGCCATTTATTGCCATGCACTTTGCAACAGCCAATACCGAAAAATACGACCTCGACGGTGTGATTTGGAAAGTTGATTTTGTAAAAGCCAACAAGCTAATCAGTAATCCACTGTATAAAAAGCTGATCGAAGAAAAGTGCAATGCCTTTACCATTGAAATGCTCGAAGAAAACATTCATTCCTTATCGGATTTTGAACAGGTGATGAACCAAAACCAAGTTGTCTTTTTCGAGCCACCATCCATCGACGAACGTATTGTAAACCAGTTTGCCTTTTTTTCGGTGATGACCGATCCAACCGCAATTTTAGACGATTGGTTGCTTGAACATCCGGATTTGTACCGCCGGTTGATTATTCCGAAAGAACTGAAATGGGAAGTGCGCGACAAGCTCGACCAGGCTAACATTACCGAGCGGGTACTTTTCCCCGGTCTCGACGGCTTGGCGCACTGGCTTAAACGCCACTACAAACCGGTATCGGGTTCAATTTAAAAGCTTTAGTAAATCTTTATTTTATGCTGAAGGGAACAAAGAAAAAACTTTTTCCCTGTTTGCATGATTACTTTTGTACCGCAAATAACTAAAACACCCGATGAAAATATTTTACACGTTTCTCGTTTTGCTGGTTGGCTCCATATTAGCTATCCAGGGAAGTATTAATACCCAACTAACCAGCTACCTTAAACACCCGATGCAAGGCGCATTGGTGAATTTTACGGTTGGATTTTTAAGCCTTATTGCCCTCAACCTTATTTTTCGCACTCAAATGCCCGACTGGGAGCAGGTGCGAAGTGCTCCCTGGTATTTGTTTATTGGTGGTATATTGGGAAGTGTGTTTGTTTCGTCGGTTATCTTTTTCATCCCGCAAATTGGGGTAACAACCGTGCTTGCGGCAGCCATTGCCGGCCAATTAATTACTGCTGCCCTTATCGACCATTTCGGCTTTCTGGGACTAGCTGTCCACCCAATCAGCAGTGGTAAAATTGTAGGCATCGTATTGTTGCTCGTTGGTATATTTCTCATTCAGAAATACTAAGCGAGATTCGCAACCGTTCCTGTTTTTAACTATCTTGCAGCAAATAGTTTTGTTTTATTATATTTCGACATCAAATTATTTACCATGAAACGATTATTTGCCATTGCAGCAATGTGTGGGTTTTGCCTGTTAACAACAGGGACAAATGCACAGGACACGAAAACAAAAATGAGTAAACAGGCTAAAAAAGAACAGCGGGAATTGATCCGAAAGCAAAATGCGGCATTGACTTCGTTGGCCATTGATTCTTCCGCATTCGTTTTGGAAGCCGACCAACTTCGAAGCAAACGAGGTACCACTATAAACGTACCGTCGAGTCTGAATTTTGTTGCCGTAAACGGAAAAAACGGTTTTGTACAGATTGGTTCCAATGCCGCGGTTGGTACGAATGGTGTTGGAGGTGTGTCGGTTGATACCCAGGTTACAAAAATAACTGTTGAAAAGAACGCCAAAACGGGGGCTTATTCCATTCAGCTTAATTGTATGTCCACGGCGGGTATTTTTGATATTTCAATCAGCAGCAGTGATGACGGGCAAATGGCAACAGCAACAATTGGCGGGAATTGGGGTGGCAAGTTAACCTACATCGGAAGACTTGTACCACTACCCTTATCAACCGTTTATAAAGGAACCCCGCGCTACTAATACCAGAATAAGTAAAAAGTAAAGGCCGGGACTGAATCAGTTCCGGCCTTTACTTTATCGTTTTATCAATTATTTCAATTTAAAACCGGATTTCAAACCACTCTGCGAGTTGGTTCCTACCCAAAGGTTGAAATCGCCCGGTTCGGCTTTCCATGTTCTATCGGCTCCAAAGAATGCCAGGTCTGCTGCGCTCAATTCAAACTCAACCGTCTGGCTTTCGCCTGCTTTCAGCATAATCTTTTGGAAGCCTTTCAGCTCTTTTACCGGGCGGGCAATACTGCCGTAAATATCCTGAATGTAAAGCTGCACAACCTCTTCGCCATCTACCGAACCGGTGTTCTTCACTACTGCGCTCACCTTCAGCTTCTGGTCCGCAGTAATTTCGGATGCACTCAGTTTTAGATCCGAATAATCGAATGTGGTATAGCTCAAGCCATAACCAAAGGGAAACAACGGTTCGTTCAATTCGTCGGTGTAATGCGACCAGAACACGGTATGCGTATCGTCGGCACGGCCGGTACTGAAGTGGTTGTAATAAATCGGGCACTGCCCAACCGAACGCGGGAACGACATGGGCAACTTTCCGGCCGGGTTGTAATCGCCAAACAGTACATCGGCAATGGCGTTGCCCGCTTCTGAGCCCAACTGCCAGCATTCCAGAATTGCCGGAACATTTTCTGTCATCCAGTCAATCACCAGCGGACGGCCATTCATCAGGACCACCACCACATTTTTATTTGCGGCGTATACTGCTTCCAGCAATTCTGGCTGTAAACCGCCCAGCGAAATATCAGTCTGGCTACGGCCTTCGCCTGATTGAAAACAGTTTTCGCCCAAAGCCAGCACCACTACATCCGACTTTTTAGCCAAAGCAACAGCTTCGTTCAGACCGCTACGGTCGGTGGTATTGTATTCCAAGTGTTGGGTAAACACCGGCTCGTTTGATACATACACAGGGCCCCGACTAAAACTCAGATTGCTTTTTTCGGCAACTGCGGCCTCCATCCCTTCGAGCAACGAAACGGCCGATCCTGTTATTGCCTGTGCCCGCCAGCTACCTAAAGGCGAATCTTTATCGTCGGCCAAATCGCCAATAACTGCAATTTTTTGTCCCGACTTTTTCAGTGGCAACAAGCTGCCTTCATTCTTCAGCAAAACAATACTTTTTTTAGCCACTTCGCGGGCTGCTTTACGGTTTTCGGCGTTGTAAACCAAGCCTGTTTCATCCAATTTGCTGTATTTATAAGGGTCATCAAACAAGCCCAATTCAAACTTAACACGAAGCACACGACGAGCGGCGTCATCAATCAATTTTTCATCCACCCGACCTTCGTTCACCAGCTCTTTCAAGTGCGCAATGTACGAATAGCCCTCCATGTCCATGTCCGAGCCGGCGGTCATGGCCAGGTAAGCAGCTTCCTTCAGATCGGCTGCCACACCGTGGTTGTGTATCTCACCAATCGAGTTCCAGTCAGAAACCACAAAACCGTTGAAGTTCCATTCGCCTTTCAAGATGTCGCGCAGCAAATGCGGGTTACTGGTTGAAGGTACACCTCCAATAACGTTAAACGAGTTCATTAATGTAGCAACACCCGCGTTTACTGCGGCCTTAAAAGGTGGTAAAACTACATTTTGAAGCGTGTTTTCGCTGACGTCGACCGTGTTGTACTCGCGCCCGGCTTCGGCAAAACCGTATGCCGCAAAGTGTTTGACACAGGCTGCAATGGTATTATCGGCGCTCAAATCATTTCCCTGAAAACCACGAACTTGGGCAGCAGCCATTTGTGCCCCCAAATACGGGTCTTCGCCAGCACCTTCCATTACTCGGCCCCACCGGGCATCGCGCGAAATATCAACCATTGGCGCAAAAGTCCAGTGAATACCCGAAGCAGCCGTTTCAACCGCAGCAGTGTGGGCGCTCAACTCGGCAGCCGCAGGATCCCAGCTGGCAGCAGTTGCCAACGGAATCGGGAACATGGTTTTGTAACCATGTATGACATCGTAACCAAAAATTAAAGGGATTCCCAAACGCGAATTTTCGACAGCCAGCTTCTGCGCCTTCATGGTTGCTTCGGCACCGGTGACATTCAGCAGCGAACCAACCATACCAGTCTTAATTTGCTCGAGCATTTGCTGCTCGTTGTTCCCGGCAGGTGCAGGGCCAGTCATTTCCCAACGCGAGGTGTATTGGTTTAACTGACCAATTTTTTCATCGAGGTTCATTTTCGACAAAAGTTCTTCTACTTTTTTGTCTATTTCCGAGGTTTCCGGATTACTTGGTGCCTGAGAACAGCCAAAACCAACTGTAGTGAGCAAGGCAACCTTGAGCAATTGTTTAAGCATTTTGATAAAGTGTTGAGTTAGATAAAAACAAATATAGTGATCAAAAAACAGAACATCAAGTGCTTTAAACTATCTGTAAAACAGGGAAAAAACAATGGGGAATTTTCACTTTTCGGTAATAACACCCTATCTTATTGTACTTTCAACACAATATTTACAAACATGGTTCAAAAAAAACAGGTGATTGGCTTATTTTCAAACAAAAAATTGAAATAAAATCAGAATTTAAACTTCTTGTAGGCAATTTGCCAGCCAGTTTGCAAAGCAGGCAAAAACTCTTTCAGATCGAATGAATTACGGACAATAGCTCGAATCTCGTCCAGTGAATTAACATATCCCAACGCCCTGGCCTGCATCAGAATGTTACCGGTAGCTGTGGCTTCCGTTGGGCCTGCAAACACGGGCAATTCGCAAACATCGGCCGTAAGCTGGTTCAGAAAATCGTTATTACATCCCCCGCCAATCACATAAATCCGTTGAACCGGTTTATTGCTCACCTGGCGTATTTCATCCAGCACCTGGCGGTATTTCAGTGCCAGGCTATCGTACACGCAACGAATTATTTCGCCGTGCGACTGCGGCTTTCCTTGCCCAGTTTCTTCACAAAACGAAGCAATAGCTTCCGGCATATTCTCCGGGTTCAAAAAGCGGCTGTCGTCGGGGTTTATAATGAAACGGAAAGGCTCGGCCGATTTTGCCAACGCTACCATTTCGGGCCAGCTGTATTCGTGTTCGCGCGCCCAAATCCGGCGGCACTCCTGAATGAGCCACATTCCCATAATATTTTTCAGGAAGCGGGTGGTACCTTCCACCCCGCCCTCGTTGGTAAAATTCAGTTCAAGTGTTTTCTCCGACACAATTGGTTCGTGGGTTTCGATACCAAAAATTGACCAGGTGCCGGAACTGATGTAGGCAAAATTATCGTCGGTTGCCGGAACCGAAGCAATGGCCGATGCCGTATCGTGGCCCGCCACTGCCACCACCGGAATCGCTTTACTACCGGTCTCTTCGGCCACTTCGGGCAGCAAATTTCCGACAACTTGCCCCGGCAAAATAATGTCGCCTAAAATTGAAGCGGGTATTCCTGCCTTTTCAATTAAACCCAATTGCCAGGTACATTGCCCGGGAACCAGCATCTGGCTGGTACTGGCAATACTGAACTCGGTGCAGGCTTTGCCCGAAAACAAATAATTCAGGGCATCGGGCATAAACAAAATTTGCTTGGTAAGTTCCAAAACCGAACTTTTATCTTTCACCATCGAAAATAGCTGAAACAAGCTGTTGAACTGCATAAACTGAATACCGGTTTGGTGGTAAACTTCGGCTTTCGGCACCAGCGCAAACAAATCGTCCATCGCCGTATTAGTACGCGAATCGCGGTAAGCATAAGGCATTGCCAGTGGCATTCCGTTTTCGTCCAAGTGAACAAAGTCAACGCCCCAGGTATCAACGGCAATCGATTCGGGTTGAATTCCGTGTTCGCGAATACATTTGCCCAACCCGGTTTTCAGTTCATGAAACAGGCTGAACAGGTTCCAGAAATAATGCCCCCGAACCCGCTGCATTTGGTTCACAAAGCGATGTACCTCGGTTAGTTGTAATTTGGAACCGGATAAGGTTCCGAGAATAGCCCGGCCACTGGATGCGCCCAAATCGAAAGCCAGAAAATAATTTATCGGCATAGTCTTTTTGTTTGGTTTTAAAAAACCGAAAATAGCGATTTTTCACTACTATGCTGATCTGTGCTGCTAAAATTGATCAGACGCAGCAAAAGCGTTCCTATTTTTTCCGGAAGAAGGTTGAAATCATGTTGCGGAAATCGTTCAACCGTTCCATATGTTCGAGCAAAGGCTCCATCATTGAAGGGTTGCTGCTACCTACACCAACATTCTCGGCCACACCCAATTGCATAGGGAAAACCAGGATATAGTTGTTGTTTTTGAAGTATTTATTGAGGTATGCCGGAACTTTCACCATAAAATCTTTATACGATGGGTGCGTTCGCCGGCTCATAATAATAATCAGGTTGTCATCTGCTTTCACCTCGCGAGCTAAAATCAGAAAGTCGTCCCAATCGCCAAAAATATTGAATTCGACATCAATGGCATGTTGCTCCTGCATCTGTTTAAAAAAGGCCGTTGTTTCTTCCGAAGCGTAAAAAACCAGTTTCGCCCCGGTATTCATGGCAATGTTCCACACCCGCACAAGCCAAAAGAAAAAGCCCTGTTCCTTTTCAGCATTTTCGGGCACCACAACTACATGCCGTTTAATGGTTACCAAAGGCTGGAAGGGTTTATAAATGAGCGTAGTTGTATTGCATTTTGTAAGAATACCTTCGGTAAGTACCCCTAAAAACGAATCCGAAATACCCTTCTTTTCGTGCAACCCAATAATTAAATCGGTAATTTTCTGCTCTTTCACTACGTTCGAAATACCGTTCACCACATTCAAATCGTAACGAACAAGCGGTTCCAGCAGGTTATCGGTAGCGGCAGCTGCCCGAACTGCTTTGTCCACTATTTTGCCTGCTTCTTTCTCTATTTTCTCATTTATCTGACCGGTAGTAATCACATTCAGCCCAACCAGTTTTGCTTTTTTCTTTTTCGATTTAACGGTTACACTCAGATGCACCAGCTCATCAACGTTGGCCAGGTTGCTGAACGGAATCAAAATCCGCTCGTCCACTTCGGCCTTTTGATCGTCTTCGGCATCCGATTCCAAGCGGGCAATATTTTGCGCGCCTTTCTGGGTTACAAACGAAGCGATAGTGCACGTCACTAAAATCATCAGAATGGTTCCATTCAGCACACTTTCGTTCAGTAGCCGAATAGGTTCGCCATCGGCACTTTGGCCTATAATTGTATTGTAACCAACCAATACAGCAGCCAGGGTCGAAGCGGCCTGGGCATTGCTCAACCCAAAAATAAGCCGACGTTCATCAGCCGAATAGCCAAACGATTTTTGGGTGATCCAAGCTGCCAAAAATTTGGCTAGCGTAGCAACAACACTCATTACAACAGCAACTATAATGGTTTCGGTATCATTCACAAAAGCCCGGAAATTGATGAGCATGCCCACCCCAATCAAAAAGAACGGAATAAACAAGGCATTGCCCACAAAATCAATCCGGTTCATCAAAGGCGAAGTTTTCGGGATTAGGCGGTTCAGCGCCAGCCCAGCCATAAAAGCGCCCACAATTCCTTCAATTCCAGCCAATTCGGCTAAAAACGCACCTAAAAACACCATGCCCAGCACAAAAATGTATTGCGACACGTTATCGTCTTCGCGCTTAAAAAACCAACGTCCGATAATGGGAAAAACAAACAAAACAAACAGGACAAAAACAACAATGGACGCACTTAGCTGCCACCAAAATTGCGGTGTAATATCTCCCGACGCCGTTTTTACAATAACCGCCAACACCAGGAGCGCCAGCACGGTGGTTATTAAAGTTCCGCCGACACTGATGTTAACTGCCCGGTTTTTGGTAACACCCAGTTTACTCACAATCGGATAGGTAATCAGCGTGTTCGACGCAAACATACTGGCTAGTAGAATGGAGGCATCCAGTTCGAAATTTAAAATATATATGCCGGACAAAGTGCCCAAAACCATTGGTATAATAAAGGTATAAAACCCAAATACAATACTTTTCCCCAAGTGTTTTTTAAAGTCGGCCATATCAATTTCCAAGCCGGCAACAAACATAATATAAAGCAAACCAACCGTTCCGAACAGAATGATACTGCTGTCGCGCGCCATCAGGTTTAAACCATACGGCCCGATAACAATTCCGGCGATAATTAAGCCAATCAAATGCGGTATTTTCACCTTATCGAGCAAAATGGGCGAAAACAAAATGATAAACAAAATGAGGGTGAAAATCAACACCGGATTTTGTAATGGCAAATTGATATTTGGAAGAAATAATAACATGATTATCTGTTTGTAGCACCGTATAACTTTATTTAAAAAGAAACTACAGCGTTAAAATTAGAGCCAGGCCCGTTGCTTGCAGCGTGCCCGTAGGGCGGCAAGATAACAAATTTAATCGATGCGGGGATTATACTTTTTGGCGGCCAGTTCGCCACGGGCAACCATTAAAGCGTTCATGGCGAGGGCTTCTAGCTCGTCTTCGCCCGGATAAACAAAAACAGGCGCAAAAAAACCAACCCTACTGCGAATCAATTCAACCAAAACCGGGTTATATGCCATTCCGCCGGTCATCAAAATCCCGTCAATCTCGCCCCGTAAAACTACCGACATTTCGCCAATTGTTTTGGCCACCTGGTAAGCCAGCGCTTCTTCTATCAATTTAGCAGCTTCGTCACCAGCTTCGGCCCGCTTCTGAACTTCGGCCCCACTATTGGTTCCCAGATAAGCTACATAGCCCCCCTCGCCAACTACCATCCGGTAAATTTCGTCCTTTGTATATTTCCGGCTGTAACACAGGTCTATCAGCTGTCCAACCGGTAGGGAACCACTTCGTTCCGGACTGAAAGGGCCATCGCCGTCGAGGGCATTGTTCACGTCAATTACCCTCCCGTAATGGTGAGCTCCAACCGATATTCCCCCGCCCAAATGCACCACTATTAATCGTAAGTTTTCGTAAGGTATGCCAACTTTACGGGCATGTACCCGGGCGGTTGCTTTTTGGTTTAGAGCATGAAAAATAGAACGTTTCCGAAACAGGGGATGCCCGGTAATGCGGGCAATATCGTCGAGCTCGTCGGTAACCACCGGGTCGGCAATATAGGCACGCGCCCCCGGAATCTGACTGGCAATATAATCGGCAATAATTGGCCCGAGGTTGCTGGCATGGCGGCCGTAAATTCCCGCCCTTGCGTGTTCAAGCATCAATTGGTCGACCCGGTAAACGCCCGACTCGAGCGGGTAGGTTAAACCACCCCGGCCAATAATGTATTTTACTTTATCAATCTCAATCCCTTCATCCACCAAAGCATCAATTATCATCCCCTTCCGGTAACCAAACTGTTCAATAATATCGGAATAAGCTGAAAGCTCGTCAACAGAATGGCGCAACGTTTTATTCAGCACGCAATTCTCGTTGACGTAAACTGCAAATTTGGTTGATGTAGAACCGGGATTAATAGCCAGAATTCGGTATTCGTTCATGTAATTTTCAGACTTTAAAATCAATGCCAGTTTATTTTTCAGGCTTTCAACAAAAAGCTCAACGGCTCATTAAAGCGGCCAAAGCAATCGAGTTCAATTTGGTTTGAACACTATCGCCACGCGATGAAAGTACTGCCGGAACTTTTGCTCCTACCACAATGGCAGCCTGTTGCGAACTGCACAGTTTTGAGCCCATTTTATAAAACACATTACCTGCGTCAATATTGGGGAAAAGCAGGCAATCGGCATCGCCGGCAACAGGCGAACTTACTTTTTTAATTTGAGCCGATTCCTTATCAATAGCCACATCCAAACCCATCGGCCCGTCAACAAGCCCTCCTGTAATTTGTCCGCGCTCGGCCATTTTTGAAAGCAAAGCAGCTTCGGTACATGCCGGAATCGACGGCAACACCTGTTCGGTTGCAGCAATCAGGGCCACTTTGGGCTGTTCAATTCCGAATTTCCGGGCTGTCTGAATCAGGTAGCCAATCATTACCGCTTTCTGGTTCAAATCGGGATACGGAATAATGGCCACATCGCTAACAAACAGCAGCTTGTGGTAGTTTTTATTCTCAACCACCGTAACGTGGCTCAACACGCCTTTGGGGCCTATCATCCCAAACTCCTTGTTCAGGAGTGCACGCATATATTTGTCGGTACTGATTAAGCCTTTCATAATACAATCGGCTTTCCCGTCAACTACCAGCCGAAGCGCTATTGTTGCTGCCTCCTCTTCCGATTTGGCATCCCAAATTTGAAACCGGACGGAGTTCAGTTTCAGCTTCTGGCAAGTTTCGTCAATGGTTTTCCGGCATCCGGTAATAAGAACATCCACTATCCCGTGTTCGACGGCCAATGCCGCAGCTTCGAGGCTGTGTTGGTCAATCCCGTTAACCAAAACCAAGCGACGACGGTTTTCGCTGGTTGTCCGGGCCAGTAATTCGTTCAAATGCGCCATCATAAGAAACAATTTTGGAGTGAAAATAATACTTCCTTGCTTAATTTTAGCTATTAATAATCAGTCTTTATACGGTTTACAACTGCTTAAAAACAAAAAATCTGATGCCCGGAGGTATCAGATTTTCAAATTAGATAACAGCTTTTGAATTCTTTTAAAACTTGAAAGAAAACGCCGCTTTTATACTTTCAATTTATCAGCAACAATTTTTTCGGTATCCAAGGCAATCATCAATTCTTCGTCTGTCGGAACAACCATTACTTTCACCGGAAGCGTTCCATCGCTGATAACAGATTCGGTCCCGAAAATGGTTTCATTCTTCTCAACATCAATTTTTACGCCCAGAAATTCCATCTCGGAACAAACGGCTTTGCGCACGTAGCCTGCATTTTCTCCAATACCGCCGGTAAACACAATGGCGTCAACACCGCCCATAGCAGCGGCATAAGCTCCAATGTATTTTTTAATCCGGTAACAATAAACATCAATGGCAACCAGTGCTTTCTCGTTTCCGTTATCGGCAGCTTCGCGTATTTCGCGCATGTCCGACGAGATTCCGGTCAAACCGAGCATACCGCTATGTTTATTGAAAAGCGTATTGGTTGATTTGATTCCGATACCTTCTTTTTCCATGATGTATGTAACAGCGCCCAAATCGAGGTCGCCTGCACGGGTTCCCATAATCAGTCCTTCAATTGGGGTAAAACCCATGCTGGTATCAATTGATTTACCGTTTTTAACTGCCGCTACCGATGCTCCGTTACCCAAATGGCACGAAATAATCCGGCAATTGTTGTAAGGCTCGTCCAGCAACTCGGCAGCACGGCGGCTCACATACCGATGACTTGTCCCGTGGAAACCGTAACGGCGAATGCCGTATTTTTTATACAATACCTGCGGAATACCGTACATGTAGGCTTTCGGCTCCATCGTTTGGTGAAAAGCCGTATCAAACACTCCAACCTGCGGGATACCCGGAATTAATTCTTCCATAGCATACAGCCCTTTAAGGTTTGGCGGGTTGTGCAAAGGTGCCAGGTCGGAACATTTTTCCAGGGCATCAATCACTTCTGAGGTAACAAATTCCGAAGAACTAAAATATTCGCCACCGTGAACAACGCGGTGCCCGGCAGCATCAATTTCGTTGAGTGATTTCAGGCATCCGTACTTTTCACTGGTCAACACGCCCAGTACGTATTCAACACCCGCTTTATGGTCCAAAATTTCGCCTTCGAAAACAATGGTTCGCCCATCGTCTGTTTTATGTTTCAGGAATGAACCTTTCATCCCCAGCTTTTCGATTCCGCCCTTGGCAATCACATGGCGATTGGCCATATTAAAGAGCTGATATTTAATTGAACTGCTACCGCAGTTGAGTACTAAAATTTTCATGTTGTCGTAATTTTCTAACATTTTTAAACACCGTTAGACTTCACCCGCTTGCCGTTTTCATCGTACTGGTAGAAACCTTTTCCGGTAACTTCACCCAACTGCTTTGCACGTACCAAACGCTTGATATACGGCGATGGTTTGTAACGCACATCGCCAAATTCGTTGTAAATATTATCAGCCCAGCGAACAATTTTATCAAGCCCCATCATATCGGCCATTTCAAACGGAGGAATACGCATTCCAAAGCCGGTACGCATCACTTCGTCAATGTGTTCGATGGACGAAATACCTTCCATCAGCATCGAGCAGGCTTCGTTCAGTATCACTACGAAAGCGCGGACTGCAATCAACCCAGCCGATTCTTCAACCGGGATTACTTTTCGGTTTACAAGTTGAACAAACTTGCAAACACGGGCATAGGCTTCGTCTGATGTGTATAAACCTTTCACCACCTCAACCAATCGCGCTTCGGGCGACGAAATAAGGAAATGCAGGCTCACGCAGCGTTCTTTATGAACCAACTCCGACGAAAGCTCGGTGATAACAATTGTTGTTGAATTGGTGGCGATGATACAATCTTTGTCAACAACCTCTTCAATTTTTTTGAAGATCTCTTTTCGTTCTTTGATTTTGCCGCCGCGATCGACCGCACGGATAGCTTCGATTACAAAATCGCAACCTTCCAAATCTTTATAATCCAACGAACCTTTGATGCGCGACAGGATAGCACGTTTTTCACCGGAAGTTAATCCCCAGTGTTCGATACGTTGATCCAGCACTTTCCCGATATTGCGATAGGCTTCGCGGATTTTGTCTTCGCTGACTTCAATAAACACGACTTCGATTCCGTTAAAGCTGGCAATGCGGGCAATATTCTGACCTACAATTCCACAGCCAACCACACCGATTTTTGAGAATAGTGTTTTGGACTTCTCTTTTTTGACTAAGCCAAATTCTTCAATGGCTTCGTAAATAACTTCGCTTGACATAGTTGTTTATTTTTCGAAAACTGCTGCCGCCTGGTTTGCAGTAATGGCAACCATATTCACAATATCACTCACCGAACATCCGCGCGACAGGTCGTTAATTGGGGCAGCCATCCCTTGCAGTACCGGGCCTATTGCTTCGGCACCTGCCAGTCGTTGAACCAGTTTGTAACCAATGTTGGCCGACTCAAGACCCGGAAATACCAATACATTGGCACGGCCGGCAACTTCGCTGTCCGGAGCCTTCAGCTTGCCTACTTCAGGGATCAGGGCGGCATCGAGCTGCATTTCGCCATCGATTTTCAGTGTCGGATCCATTTCCCGGGCGATACGGGTTGCATTGGCCACTTTATCAACCAGGGGGTGCTGGGCACTACCCTTTGTTGAGAAGCTTAACATGGCAATACGCGGTTCCATGCCAACAATTGCTTTGGCAGTTTTAGCCGTGGTAACGGCAATTTCGGCCAATTGGCGTTCGTCCGGATCGGGCATTACGGCACAATCAGCAAACACCAGAATACCGTCGTGGCCAAAATGCGGATCGTTTACAAACATCAGGAAAGCGCCGGATACGACACTTACGCCGGGCAGCGTTTTCACAAATTGAAATGCAGGGCGTAACACGTCGCCGGTTGCATTGATAGCGCCAGCGATTTCGCCGTCGGCATCGCCGCATTTAATCATCAGCGGGGCAAACACCAGCGGATCGTTTAGCATGTCCAACGCTGCTTCTTTGGTCAAACCTTTCGACTTGCGAATTTCGCACATCACATCGGCATAGGCAGAACGCCGGGAATCGGTTTTCGGGTCTACAATTACAGCCCCTTTGATATTTACACCAATTTCCTGAGCTGCTTTCATTACCTCAACCGGATTACCAAGCAATGTAATCCGGGCAATATTTTCTTTTAAAATGATTTCGGTCGCCCGAAGAGTACGCGGTTCTGAACCTTCCGGAAGAACAATCCGTTTTTGATACTCCTGAGCATTTTTAATAACACGTTCAAGTAGTTTCATTTGTATAGAGCTTTTTTAAATACCTTTTTAAAATTCATTGTGAGCCTGCATGTGAACGGCTGCAAAACTTACAAAACAGCCTGAAAAATTAATAGTCTGAACGAGGCAACTTTGTTCGTAAACAGGCCGTGAATTGGCCTGTTTTGTACCAAACCAACAACGTTGATTACAAAAGTAATTAAAATAAGCCGTGCCCTCACGAAAACCATCCAATATAATTGTACAGAACTGAAAAAATCGGGCCTTTCAGTTCGTTTTATGCCGGATTGCCTGATTTTGTGCAATCGATTGTATTATTTTTAAAAGTAATCAGCCCTTTAGCGTTCAATATTAAGTTTTCTTAAAGTTTTTAGCGTATTCTGTTAATATACTAATCTGCTACTGGCGGCTAAAATGGTTAACTTTGCAAAGCATCCATATTCCTAAACATGAATTCAGCCATTCCATTCGATACACTCAAGCAAAAGTTGCAGGGTGATGTTTTCACTGAAAACGTTATGCGGGTTATTTACGCCACCGATGCCTCTTCGTACCGCGAAATTCCGCAAGCGGTTTGTCGCCCCAAAACGCCCGGTGATATTCGCGAAATCATCCGTTTTGCATGTCAACATAAAACTTCGGTTATACCACGTGCGGCAGGCACTTCGCTGGCCGGACAGGTTGTAGGGCCGGGCATTGTTGTTGACATTTCGAAATACATGAACCGGATACTTGAGCTGAACGTTGCCGAACGCTGGGTTTGGGTTGAACCGGGCGTGAACCTGGCCGAGCTGAACAAATACCTGGCTCCACATGGCCTGCAGTTTGGCCCCGAAACCTCTACCGCAAACCGCTGTTGCATTGGCGGTATGGTTGGCAATAACTCCTGCGGGTTGCACTCGCTCGTGTATGGCAGCGCCCGCGATCACCTGCTCGAAGCTCATTGCATTTTGGCTGACGGCTCTGATAGTCATTTTAAAGCCTTAACATTAACTGAATTTGAAGCAAAATGTGCCGGCGATAACAGCTTGACAGAAACCCGCATTTATCAAAACATCCGAAACCTACTGTCCGATAGCGCCAACCGCGAACAAATTCGCCGGGAATTTCCCGACCCAAAAGTGAAGCGGCGCAATAATGGGTACGCTATTGATATGTTACTTGATTCGGAGCCTTTTGATGAAAATGGCGAAGCTTTTAACTTTTGCAAGCTGCTGGCCGGAAGCGAAGGTACACTCGCCTTCTCAACCCGGCTAAAATTAAACCTTGTACCACTGCCACCGGAACACCAGGCGCTGTTGTGCGCCCATTTCTCCAGTTTGCAGGAAGCCTACCACGGCAACCTTATCGCGCTGAAACACCGCCCAACTGCAATCGAGCTGATGGACGACATCATTATGAATTGTACCAAAGAAAATATTGAGCAGCGCAAAAACCGTTTTTTCATTGAAGGCAATCCGAAAGCGATGTTGATGATTGAGTTGGCCTGCGAAACATTGGAAGAACTGATACAAACGGCTGCCAATTTGGAAAGCGATTTCCGTTTGGCCGGACTGGGCTACCACTTTCCGTTGATACAAGGGAGCGAAAACATTAAAAAAGTTTGGGCGCTACGGACTGCCGGATTGGGCGTACTGTCCAATATCCCGGGCGATAAACGCAGTACCACCGTGATAGAAGACACAGCTGTAGCTCCCGAGTACTTAGCTGATTACATGGAAGATGTGGACAACACCCTGAACAGGCATGGATTGAGCTGCGTGAAATACGCCCACATTGCCACCGGCGAAATTCACCTTCGCCCTTTATTAAACCTGAAAAATGAAGCCGATGTGGAACTGTACCACACCATTGCAAAAGAGATTGCCGGGTTGGTAAAAAAATACCGTGGCTCGCTCAGTGGCGAACATGGCGACGGACGCCTGCGGGGTGAGTTCATCCCCTTTATGCTGGGCGAACACAACTACAAACTGATAAAAGACCTGAAAAAAGCCTGGGATCCCGATTTTATCCTCAACCCCGGAAAGATTATTGATACCCCTCCCATCACCGAAAACCTGCGCTATTTAATCGGAAAGCAACGGGAGTTTGAAACCAGTTTCGATTTTGCGAAGAATGAAGGGTTACTGCGCTCTGTGGAGCTTTGTAACGGATCGGCCGACTGCCGTAAAAGTTCAATTATTGGAGGTACCATGTGCCCCTCATTTATGGCCACCCGCGACGAGGATAAAAGTACCCGGGCGCGCGCCAATGTGTTACGCGAGTTTTTGAGCCGCTCGGAAAAGAAAAACCCGTTTGACCACGACGAGATATACCAGGTAATGGACTTGTGCTTGTCGTGCAAAGCTTGCAAAGCCGAATGCCCCTCGAATGTGGATATGGCAAAGTTGAAAGCCGAGTTTCTGCAACATTATTACGATGTGCATGGTGTGCCCTTGCGCAGTAAGCTTGTTGCTTACATGCCCCGGCTTTATGCTTCCGGTCGTTTGTTCAAGCCGCTAACTAACAAAATAAGCAATGCCCGGTGGTTTAAAAAAGCGATCGGGTTTACGCCTGAGCGCAGGCTTCCGCAGCTATCAAAACAAACGCTGCGGCATTGGTACCGCAAGCCACTCGAAACTAATGGAACCACTTTGGGCAAGGTTTTTCTGTTTGCTGATGAATTTACCAACGAAACGGAGAGCGATATCGGCATTAAAACCATTTTGCTGCTGAATAAACTGGGTTACGAAGTGACAATACCGAAACATCGCGAGAGCGGACGCACATTCCTGTCGAAAGGATTAGTGAGGGCCGCCAAAGATATTGCACGCGAAAACGTGGAACTACTTAGCGGATTGGTTTCTGAAACAACACCACTAATCGGGATTGAACCTTCGGCTATACTTACTTTTCGCGACGAATACCCCGATTTACTGGATGGTGAGTTGAAACAAAAAGCATTGGAACTGGCCAAAAATACATTGCTTATCGACGAGTTTCTGGCACGTGAACATGCTGCCGGCAAAATAAACAAGCACCTGTTTGTTACCGACAAGGTTGAAATAAAGCTGCATGGACACTGCCAGCAAAAAGCCATTGCCTCCACTACGCCAACCCGACATATGCTCGAAATTCCGTCGAATTACAAGGTCACGGAAATAAAAAGCGGTTGCTGCGGCATGGCTGGCTCGTTTGGCTACGAACAGGAGCATTACGAACTAAGCATGAAAATTGGCGAACTCGTATTGTTCCCGGCAGTGCGCGAAGCCGACAAAAAAGAGCTAATTGCAGCTCCGGGAACTTCGTGCCGGCACCATATTTGGGAAGGTACTGGCCACGAAGCCCTCCACCCAATAGAAATTTTGTACAATGCTTTGAAATAGCCATTTGTGCCAGAACCCGCACCAACCGAAAATGGATAAATGGTTATTCCATTTCGTTGGTTTTTTTTGAAAAGGGAATAGTATTAACACGCAGATTTTAAGACATTAAGCAGAACCCATACAAATAAAACAACCCGGAGTAAAGCAATCATTACTACAGAAAAGAAGCTTGATTTTTCTGACGCCCTCAGCCAATCATTCTAAAAGACAGGGCTACCAAAACGCCAACCACCACGCCGCCAAACACTTCGCCAAACGTGTGCCCGAGGCTTTCTTTCAGACGGGTTGCTTTAAATTCTTCCAACTCTTTAAAGTCGATTTTTTTGGAAAGAATATTCAGGAAACGGGCATGCTTACTGGCTTCGTAGCGAACGCCCATCGCATCGTGAATGGTAATAATGGAAAAAGTAACAGCAATAGCAAAAAAATAATTATCAATACCTTCGAAAAAACCAATAGTACAGGTTAACGCAGTTACAACAGCCGTGTGCGAACTGGGCCAGCCTCCGTTTGACTTCAGCAACTCAAAGTTCCAAATACCTTTGCGTATTCTGAAGTTAATCAGCTTAACCGCCTGGGCAATAACCATAGCCGATAAAGCTGCCAACGCTGTTTCTAATGCCGGATTAAATTGCATGAGCTGTCCCTCCTGTTTAAATTTGAAATACAAGTTAGCCGAAGATAGCTTTTTTCAGGGAGCTTCGAAGTTTCTGCCCTGTAATTTAAGAAAGGATTGAAATTGGTTTTCCCGCCGAAAAATCACACCTCAACCCCGGGCTTAAACAAATAAAAGGCATTCAAGGACTCAACTGCCGCTTTTTCACTAAAACGTGTAGCCCAAACGAAGATGCAGGTTCAGCGCAATTTCACTTTCATTATCAACATATCCCAAGCTTTTCCAAAATACATATGCCCAGCCAAGTCCGACACCTGTTTCGAACGCAAAATGCTGACCCATATGCCGCCGGATTCCCCAAGTTGGGATAATAGAAATATCGGGAACAACATCCACACCGTCAACATTCGATATTCCCATCTTGCCGGGATGAAAAGAAGTTTTCAATGATAAAAAGTTCCCGGTATTGCAAAATACTTTTCTCGATTTTTGCTGCCGTTTTTTCAGGTTGAAATACCAGCGTGGTTCAAGCGTGATAACCGGGGTATATACCTCAACATCTTCGTCATACCAACTACTAGACTGAAAACCGTAATCGAAGCCAAGTTCTGTCCGGAGTGCTATTTCATCCGATAGCCGGGCTTCGTTGTAAACCCATGCTCCAAACAATCCGGTTTGTACACCCCATACCGAATTGGAAACGCCTTTTTCCTGCGCCTTTGTGGTTACCGTAAAAAGCAGTATCAACAATACTACCTGAAACTTTCTCATGTCCTGTTTTATCAATTTCGTCGTCTAATCTACAAACTATTCCGAACAAAAATTCATTGCCATTGGCATAATTTCTTCGATCCTAACGAACAGCTATCCGGAACAATAATCTGTTTCCAGGGTATGATTTCTATTCTCAGTACAAGTCTTCGTGGTAGCGTTTTTCGGCCAGCAAGTTCGCAACTGTGTATTCCGATTTTTTGTCAGCAGCCAGTTTGTTGAAGCTTTCCTTTACCCCCTGCCCCATTTTTAACGAACCGCACACATAAATATGTGCCCCCGCTTTCAGCCAATCCTGCACGGCACCTGCTTCCTGCAATAACAAATCCTGCACATAAATTTTCGTTTGTTGGTCGCGCGAGAAAGCCAGGCTCAGGCGTTCCAACAAGCCGGTTTGTTTCCGGTTTTCCATTTCTTCACCATACAGGTAATCCAATTCGCGTTTTTTTTCGCCGAAAAACAACCAGCTGCGTCCCTCCGCACTGAGACTGCGTTCTGACAGGAATGCCCGAATGGGCGCAATACCGGTTCCAACGCCGATAAAAATTGCCGGAACGGATGGTGCAGGTAAACGAAACTCCTCGTCGGGCAAAACAAAAAAGGAAACCAAGGTTCCAACTTCGAGCCAATGGCTTAAGTAGTTTGATGCTGCCCCGTAACGGCGCCGGCTTTTGTGCTCGTATTGCACTTCCCTCACCGCCAGGTGCAGTTCGTTGGGCGAAACGTCCTGGCACGAAGCAATACTGTAGTAGCGAACCTTCGGCTTGTCGAGTAAGTTTGGCAAATCGGTCGCTACCAGCGAAAAAGGAAAATCGAGGATAATATCCAGAAAATCGTGCCTGTGCAAATAATCGAGCGTTGCCTGTTCATCCATCGTTAAATCAGCCAGGTTTTCGTTTCCAGTCAAGGCCAGATAACGCTTCAGTACTTCGCAGCTTAAATTGGTGAGCTCTGCTTTATCCTGCAAAAACTCACGCAAAACTGTTTGCTCTTCATCAACCGGCTCGGCCGGAGACAGGTTTAATGCGTACAGCAATTGCTCTACCAACTTATCCGGGTTTCGGGGAACAATTCCAATCGAATCGCCAGTTTGGTATTTCACCGTTTGCCCGTCAATAGCCAATTTCAAATGCCAGACTGCCTCCGAAGATCCCGGGTTCAATTGGTATTTTTCGCTAACTACAGCTTGATGATAACAGTGGTTTTTCGCCGAATCAAGTGTAAAAATATCCTCCGTTTTGTCGCCAGCCACTATTTTTGAAATGGACGATATCCATCCGGCAGCCGGCTTTTCAAACGCAGCATCGCAATCAATCCGCGGCAGAATAGCGTTGGCACCCAGGCGCAACAAATGCTTTTCCAACTCCTTTCCGGCTTTGCAAAAGTGTTCGTACTCGGAATCGCCTAACGCACAAACCGCAAATTCTAAGTGGGTCAACTCGGCACCAAACTTAGTCAGCTGGCGAAAAAACGGAACTGCACCAGGTGGCGGATCTCCTTCGCCATGTGTACTGACCACGAAAAGAACGCGGCCCTCGCACAGCAAATTTCCGGCCTTATACGACGACATATTTTTTAGCCGAACTTTCAACTTTCGTTCGCCCAAATGGCGGACCAGCTCAGAGGCGACAAATTCGGCATTTCCCGATTTACCGCCGTACAGCACGGTCGTCAAATCGGTATCCATTGTTTTTGCCGGGCGCTCTCCAAAGAGCTTTTTTAAACTGGTAAACATTTTTTCAACTTAAAAAGCGTAAAAATAGCGCGGCAATACACTCGGGACAATCCCAATTAATCAGGGTTTCACTTCAGCGCGCATCAAACCAAACAAAACACTAAAAACAAATAACTTACAATAATTATTCGTTATTGATTTTGATTATAAAATATTTTAAGATGCTTTTATTTTAAATTATAACGCACATAAAGCTACCTTTCATCCTTATTAATGGGGATTAAAAAAGCCACCCCCGAAGGAATGGCTTGTACTATTGAAAATTGTCAGAAAAATCTATTTCAACCATTTATCCAGCCAGTTTTTGAAAACGCGCTGCCAAACAATCCCGTTTTGTACCGACGATACCCAATGGTTCTCTTCGGGGAACACTAATAGCTCGGCCGGAATACCTCGCAGCCTGGCAGCATTGAAAGCCGCCATACTCTGCGTGTACGGAATCCGGAAGTCGTTTTCGCCGGTAACCACCAGCATGGGTGCATTCCATTTCTCGACAAACAGGTGTGGTGAAAAACTGTATGAACGCTGAGCAATGGCATTCGATTTGTCCCAGTACGGGCCACCCAAATCCCAATTTACAAACCACATTTCCTCGGTGGTGAGATACATTTGCTCGAAGTTGAAAATACCGCAATGCGAGATGAAGGCTTTAAAACGTTTACCCTCGTTGTGTCCGGCCAAAAAGTTAACCGAAAAGCCACCGTAGCTGGCACCCACAGCTCCCAAACGGTCGGCATCAACATAAGGTTCTTTGGCCACATCGTCAATAGCCACCAGGTAGTCTTGAATGTTTAAACCACCATAATCTTTGCTGATTTGCTCCAGCCACTCCATACCAAATCCGGGCAAACCGCGACGGTTGGGTGCAACTATAATGTAGCCATTGGCCGCCATTTGCTGAAAGTTCCAGCGGTACGACCAAAACTGGGAAACCGTTCCCTGTGGCCCCCCCTGGCAGTACAAAATAGCCGGGTATTTTTTATTCGGGTCGAAGTGCGGAGGGTAAACTACCCAAACCAACATGTCTTTATCATCAACAGTTTTCACCCAACGGCTTTCAACTTTACCCAGAGCCAGTTGATCGGTAATTCCCTTGGTCACAGTGGTTAACGCAGTGCCTTGTCCGGTAGCCATATCAACTAAATACAACTCGGAGGGCTGGGACATGGACATTTTACTTGCAACCAATTTGCCCGAAGCGGTTTCGGCAACGGTTTGGTAGTTGTGTATACCGTTCGTCAAACGCTGTATATCGCCAGTTGCTAGGCTCAACCTGTAAATTTCGTCGGTAGCGTGAATGTCGCTAATTAGGAAAATTGATTGGCCATCGCGGCTCCAGCTCAGCACATCGGCATTTTGGTCCCAGTGGGCCGAGTAATTTTTCTCTTCGCCTGTTTCCCAGTTCATCACCATCAGGCGGGTTTGGTCGGCTTCGTAGCCATCGCGGGCCATGCTCGTCCAAGCCAAATGTTTTCCATCGGGCGAAAAGGCCGGATTTTTATCGTAGCCTTTGTGTTCCGGCGTCAGGTTGCGGGTTTCGCCACTTGCCAGGTTGTAAGCATATAAATTGGTGTTTGTACTTACAGCATAATCCTTTCCTGAGAGTTTTTTACACGAGTACACAAGGGTTTTGCAGTCGGCGCTCCAGGCTAGTTGCTCCGAGCCGTCAAATGGGCGACCTGGTGCGTCAAAGCGTTCGCCTTCCAGAATATCTTTCCCTGTTTTTACCAGTTCATCACCCAAATCGGCAATAAAAATATGGTTGTAGGTGTAGTCGTGCCACGAGTCCCAGTGGCGGTACATCAGGTCGGTTTCCAAGCGCGCCTTGGCTTTGGGCATATCCGGAAACATATCGTTAATACTTTGATCAAGCTTCACTTGTTTGATGTAAGCCAGTTTTTTGGAATCGGGCGAATACTTAAAGCCGGTAATGCCACCTTCGACATCGGTCATTTGCACCGGGCTTGTCCCGTCCGGATTCATTTCCCATAGCTGGCTGCTTCCTGATTGCGAAGAGATGTAGCCTATTTTTTTGCCATCGGGGCGCCAGGCGGCATCCGACTCGTTGCTGGCCGTGTTGGTTATTTGTTTCATTTCGCCCCCATCGGCCGGAACGGTATAAAGCTCGCGGTACGATTTATTCTCGTCAATTTTGAAATAAGTAACCGAAAAAAGCACGGTGGTACCATCAGGCGATAACGCAGCATTGGCAATGCGGCCAAACGACCAAAGTACTTCGGGTGTCATTACATCCGATTGCAGCACCGGGGTTTCCGGCACGTAGGTTTTTGTTGACTCATCCATCGGTTTTGGTTTTGTACAGGCGCCTAAAAGTAGTGTTAGCGCAATTCCCAAATAAATTTTATTCATGTTCATCATTCGTTTTCAGGGGGCGTAAATTACCGTTTTTCACACAGATAAAAAAGAATGAAAAAACAGACTGCTTCAACTTAAAACTAAAATAACATGCGTAAAACTGTCGAAAATACCAGCCGTAAAATACAATACAAAAAAAGCCCGACCTGAAACACTGGTCGGGCAGACGCGAAACGCACGTGCACTATCTCTAAGTTAATACGTGTAATCAATGTCATACATATAGTCTACCTCGTCATAACCGGTTCCCCTGATTTCAATTGCCATCGAATTTAAGCCTTCAACCTGAATGGAACGCAAGTCGAAAGTAACGAAGGCAGTCATGAGGTACGAGCGTTGATCGCCCTTTTCGTTATGGCGCAACTCAAGCTGGAGCGGCAAATCGTCTTCGGTTACTTCTCCCGGTGACTTGACCAGGTTAATAAAGTGAATCTTCGAATTACCGTAATAGTGCAAGCGGAAACTCAGCATGTGGTCTTTTACCCACATGTTGTCCACAATAATCGGGTCGTTGCCGATACTATCCTCGGTTTCGGGTGTAATTTCGAACACGGGCTTGTACAGCACCTTGTCCAAATCGTTGATTTTGGCGTAATAAACTTTTTCTTCTGCTTCCACATCTTTATCGCCAACAATAGTGTAATTCACAATCACCCGGGTGTCATTCGCCCATTTTTCTGTATCAATTTGGTTCATATTCACCGGTACAATAGCATACCCGTCATCTACATGAATGGTAAAATTTTCGCCATCGTCCCCGGATTCAATCAATCCAAAGTCAACCCAAAAATCACCCAATGAATAACCATCATCATCCCAATCACAGCTGGCCAAGCTTATTACGGTCAGAAAGAACATTGTAACTCTTAAAACTGTCTTCATAACTTCAGTTGTTTTCTTATTTCTCTGGCAAGATGCAGGGAATTGGTCTTGGTTGCGTTGGCAAAAAGAAATTTTAAACATTTACTTTTCTACATGCTTAAATTTGATTGCTATTTTTAACGTGCAACACCAACAAGGATTCTAAATTTGCAGTGCAGTAAACGGTTAATAATCAAAAAAAAAACTATAAAAAAGCGTACATGAAACAATTTGCACTCATTCTCGGCATCGGCCTGCTTTCGCTGCTTAGTTGCTCGGCCGAACCGAAAAACACGAAAAATGAAATAGTTGAAGGAGATTCGAAAGCGGTAAACTTAATTGGAAAGCAACAATTTTTAACCGAGGTCTGGAATTACGAGCAATCGCCTGACGAATGGAAATTTCTGGGTAAAAAGCCCGTTATCATCGACTTTTATGCCGACTGGTGCGGTCCGTGTAAAATTGCCGGCTCTATTTTAGAAGAAGTCGCAAACGAATATGCCGGCCAGATTACGGTGTACAAAATCGACACCCAGCGCGAACGCGAATTGGCCAGCGTATTTGGCATTCAAAGTATTCCTGCTTTCCTATACATTCCGGTTGATGGCAAACCGGTAATGACCGCCGGGATTGGCCGGACCAAAGAACAAACCAAACAGTTGTTCGTTGACAACATCAACACATATTTGCTTAAGAAATAGACCTATCTGCTAAAATAAAAAAGGGGAAATGATTGACTTCAACTCCCCTTTTCTGTTTATTCAACAACATTGTTTGCCGGAACTCCGCGAACACCGCGCATCTGAATGCTGTAATCCGGCTCGTATTCCAGCATAAATAGTCCACGGTTCATATAACCACCCTCAGGCGAAGCCTTTTCAAAGTAAAACTCCCCTTGAGTCAATGCTGCCCGATGAGTAGGCAGGCAGCTGGCAAAATTGTTTCCGTGGCTGTACAAAGCCGACATAAAATAGAGAGCAATGTCGTAGCCCTGAAAACTGAATTGATTTGGTTCGGCCAGAAAGTTGCGACGAAATTTGCGCACAAAGTGGTTAACGCCAGCTTCCTGATAATCGATATAATACGGATTTAACACACTTAAATGAGTTCGGTGATAATACTCGGTCTGAATACTCTTAAAGCGCTGAAAACTAGCCAATCCTACCAACGCAATCGGATAATCTTCCGAGAGACGGTTCAGGTTGGTTACAGCAACACTAACTTGCGCCTCGGTTTCTGAAGGGATAATAAATACATTTGTTTGTTCTTTCGACAACAGGCTTTTTAAACCAGACAAACCTTCGGCAGGCAGGTTATATTCGCGAAACAGCGCCTGATTGGGCGACAAGGACCTTTTTTCGCGAATGGTTGCTACCAATTGGGCATATTCTGTGCTTTTATAATCTCCCATTTTCAATACAAACAACTGATTATCGGGATACTGCTCGGCAACATACGATGCTGTTTGCTGAATCAGATAATCCTTGCCCGGGTTCACCTTATAATAATATGGGTTGTTTAGCTCGAACGAACCTGTTGCCGACAGGGGCGAAACCATAGGAATGTGGTTTGTACGGGCAAACTCGGCAACCGGGCCTTGCAATTCAGTAAAAACCGGCCCAATCAGCAGGTTCATGTTACGAAGCTCCGGCTTGCGTAAAATCGACTGTACGGCAACAGCACTCTGATTGGTATCGTAAACATGCAATTTCAGCCTCATTCCGGCCTGTTTTAAACTATCAACCGCCAGCAAAACGCCTTCGTAAAACTGAACAAAGCTCTCCGAACGCGGATAAATTTTCCGAACAGACTTTACCCCTGCCGAATCCGGAGGTAGCTCGCCCGAAATCTCCGGATTGTAATATTGCTGGTTAATCGTATCGTTTGCGGTCAGGTATAGCGGCAACAGCAATGCCACGTGGTAAGTTTGAAGACGCGCAGTCGGATCGGGCTGGCAATTGGAAATAATCTCCGGGCCATCAATTGGTATTGCATGGTTTCGGTAATCGACTGCCGAAGTATCTTTAACGCCCATCTGATAAACAGCAGTTGCTGCCCCCTTTGCTGGTTTCGGAATCACAATCGACTCTCCTTCAACCAATCCGCGGGTAGCCAAAGAGGGGTTCGCTTGTTTCAAATCCGAAATCGATAGTCCGTATTGTTTAGCCAGCCCAAAAATGGTTTCACCTTTCTGTACAATATGTTGGGTTGAAGTTGTGTCGTCGTTTGTTTGTAAAGGAACTTCGGCACCAGCTGTTACCGGAACTTTCAGTACCATGCCTGTACGTAAACCATTGGCTGCATCCGGATTTAAGCGAATCAAATCGGCCACTTCGCAGTGGTACCGGCGGGCCAGGGAATAAAGTGTCTCTGATGCCTGAACCGTATGTGTGCCCGGCTTTTCAACCGTACTATCAACTGCTGCTTTTGTTTCGGGGCGATAATCTTTGTTCGGAATCCGCAACACTTGCCCTTTTTTCAATCCATTCCGCGCCTGCGGGTTCCATTTCAGAATATAGTCCACCGTCACACCATATTGCTTCGCTATAAAATGAAGCGTATTTCCCTTTTTTACTTTATAGGTCAAATATTGGGGTTGTCCGGTTTGGGGCAAAGCCACAGTTTCGACCCTCAGCCCGGCTTGGCGATCCAGAAAACCATTTCCCGGCGATGCGAATCCAAAATGAATGCCGACAAAAAAGGCACCGGCAAGAAAGAGGTATTTTTTTAACATGATATACAAGCTTTTATTTCAGGGTTCGGAATAAGCAATTTTTAATCCAAAGCGAAAATAAAAATTGAAACACATCCATTTTATAAGCTAAATCCACCAAAATAATTCATAAACTGAGCTCGCTCCCACGCATCAACCTGCTTGCTTTTCAGGCTTAGTTTGCCTTTGAAGCTGTTGATGTTACGGTAGCCGCGCTCATCCATCCACCGGGCAATGCCCTGATTGAATGTACTAATAACTTGAGGCCCGTAATTGTAGATAGCTGAAGCCAACTGAACGGCACCAGCACCAGCCAGCAAAAACTTGATGGCTGTTTCGGGCTTCAGTATGCCACTTGTACCAGCCAGCGGGCAAGCCGCCTTGGGGCTCAAAATGGCTGTCCACCGAAGCGGGAGCAAATACTCGTTGCCCGTGCTCAGTATTTCGCCGGGTGTCATTTCCTCGCTTTCAATATCAATATCGGGCGTGTAAAAGCGGTTGAACAGCGTGATGCCGGCAACACCGCTTTGCGACAAGTCGCTTACCACCTTTGCCAAGTTTGAAAAGTAATGGCTGATTTTTACCGAAACCGGGATAGTGACTACCTGAAGTACCTTTTTCACCGTGTCAAAGTAAAACTGCTCATTCGCCCCATTGGGACGCGAACTGTCCGAGGGGATTACAAACAGGTTCAGTTCCAGGGCATCAGCCCCGGCCTCTTCGAGCTTGCGGGCAAACTGCACCCACTCGGTTGCTGTGGTGCAATTAATACTGGCCACAATGGGCACCGAAACGGCCTTTTTGGCGGCAGCTACCAGTTCCAGGTACTTTTTCAAACTTTTTTCACGGATCACATAGTCGAAATAATCGAGGTATTCCGGGTCGGCGGCCAATTCTTTCCTATCCTTCAGTTCGACTTCGTATTGCAAATGGATTTCTTCTTCGAACAGCGATTTCAGTACAATAGCGCCAGCACCCGCTGCTGCCATTTTCTGAATGTGTTCGACCTTGGCCGTTAGGCTGCTGCTACCCGCAATAACGGGGCTTTGCAAATCGAGGCCAAAAAAACGGGTTGACAAATCCGCCATAGTTCGTCCTTTCGGTTTTTATCGTTTTTAAACTGAAGCTATTTCTTTGCTATTCAAGTAGTGCTTTTCAAGGTAGCTGTTCATACCGGCTGCGGCGCGGCGTCCGTCGCCCATGGCCAAAATTACCGTAGCGCCGCCACGAACAATGTCGCCCCCGGCAAACAACTCGGGAATACTACTTTGCATGGTTTCCGGATCAACCTCGATAGTATCCCAACGGCTCACTTTTAGCTGTGGCAATTCGGATGGCACCAGCGGGTTGGGCGACACGCCGATAGCAACTACCACCACGTCCACCACCACGTCAAATTCGGCACCATCAACCACCACCGGGCGACGACGGCCCGATGCATCAGGTTCGCCCAATTCCATTTTTTGCAACCGCATACGGTTTACCCGGCCTTTGTCATCGGCAAAATATTCAATCGGATTGGCCAGGTTCATAAACTCGATACCCTCTTGCTCGGCATGGTGAATTTCTTCAATCCGGGCAGGCATTTCTTCGCGCGATCGGCGGTAAACAATCATGGCACGCTCGGCACCCAGCCGCTTGGCCGTACGCACCGAGTCCATGGCTGTGTTACCACCTCCAATAACCGCCACGTGCTTACCTCTCAGCACCGGTGTATCAAAGTCTGGACTGGCGGCATTCATCAGGTTTACCCGCGTCAGGTATTCGTTGGATGACAGGATGCCGTTGTAGTTTTCGCCGGGTATTCCCATAAAATTAGGCAATCCGGCACCACTAGCCACAAAAAAAGCTTTAAAGCCTTCGTCCTTTAAATCGTCGAACGAAGCGGTGCGGCCAACAATGAAGTTGCGTTCGAACTTAACACCCATACGGGACAGGCTATCCAGTTCCACATCCACAATTTTATTGGGCAAGCGGAACTCGGGAATACCGTATTTCAGCACCCCGCCAATTTCGTGCAGGGCTTCAAAAACTGTTACATCGTAGCCCAGTTTCACCATGTCGCCGGCAAAGGCGAGCGATGCCGGGCCAGAGCCAACGGCCGCCACTTTAATGCCATTGGCGGGCGCCACTTCGGGCACCGTAATCTGTCCGCTTTCGCGCTCATAGTCGGCCGCAAAACGTTCGAGATAGCCAATAGCAACCGGCTCTTTCTTCAATTTAAGCGTGTAAAAACAGGAGGCTTCGCACTGCTTTTCCTGTGGACAAACACGCCCGCACACAGCCGGTAATGCCGAGGTTTCCTTCAAGGTACGGGCCGCTTCGATAAACTCGCCCCGCTCAATATTTTTTATAAACTTCGGAATGTTAATGCTGACCGGGCAACCATCAATACAGGTTGGGTTTACACAATCCAT
Source organism: Mangrovibacterium sp. (assembly GCA_047972415.1). Lineage (GTDB taxonomy): Bacteria > Bacteroidota > Bacteroidia > Bacteroidales > Prolixibacteraceae > Mangrovibacterium. The sequence continues at coordinate 33,559 of JBKEAN010000061.1, read as the reverse complement.
GCAGCGTTTGGCTTCGTTCACCGCCTGCGCGGTGCCCAAGCCCAGGTTTACTTCGCGGTTTTGGTAGCAAACACGTTCAGCAGCGTCCATCTCGGGCATTAGGACACGCTCAATTTCACCGCGTTCTTTATTTTTTATCAGTCTGCGCAGCTCAACTCGCCACGCTTGTTCCCGTTCTTGTTTCAGGTAGTCCTGCATTGCTTTTTACTTATTGCATAAAACGTTCAAAGGCCTCTTTTTCGTCTGCTTTGTAGCCGCCAAGCCGCAGAATAAGCTCGTCAAAGTCGATTTGTTTGGCGTCAAACTCGGGGCCGTCAATACAGGTGAAACGGGTTTGCCCGCCAACGCTCACGCGGCAAGCTCCACACATGCCAGTACCGTCAACCATAATGGCATTGAGGCTGGCTTGGGTTGGAATGTCGTATTTTTGAGTTAACAGGGCTGTAAACTTCATCATGATGGCTGGTCCGATAGCAATACACTCGTCCACTTTTTCGCGCTGGATAACCATTTCGGCACCGGTGGTAACCAAACCTTTTTGTCCGTACGAACCGTCGTCGGTCATCACAATCACCTCGTCCGACCAGCGGCGGATTTCGTCTTCCAGAATAATAAGATCTTTGCTACGGGCGGCCAAAACAGTGATCACCCGGTTACCTGCTTTTTTGAAACCTTCAACAATGGGCAACAACGGGGCGATGCCCACTCCGCCACCGCAAGCCAGCACCGTACCCACCTTTTCAATGTGGGTAGCCTTGCCCAGCGGGCCAACCAAATCGAGAATTTCGTCGCCCGGCTGCATTTCGCACAAGCGTTTGGATGTTACCCCAACTTTTTGGGCAACCAGCGTAATGGTACCAGCTTGCAGGTCGGCACCGGCAATGGTTAATGGAATGCGTTCGCCATGCTCGTCGATACGCAATATGATGAAATGACCCGGTTTACGGGAACGGGCAATACGCGGGGCTTCTACCACCAGTTTGACCACGTTCTCAGAAAAGGATTCAACAGCAATAATCTTGTTCATTTAATAAATGTCAGCTAGCAATCTTTATTCAAGCTTGCAAAAATAACATTGTCAGAACAAGAATCCTTCAATTCGTACTATTATTCAACACAAATTAAACTTGAGCTGAATGAAGCGTTGGCTCTTACCGATTTGAAATAGTGGAACGAGATAAAGTAGGGGCCGGGAGCAGGTGCATCGGAGCGGAATCCGCTGCAAAAAACAGGACCTTCGGCGCCCAAACATCGCCCAACCGGAAGCAGAATCTCCGACACCTGCAAAAAATATCCGGTCAAATTTCCTTTCCGGCGGCGCGTTCGGAAGGTTTTTCATTACATTTGAGGTTTGCCCAGCCGCAAGAGGGCGGCCGTTAGGTTGGGAAAATTTGAATTGAGTTTTAATAACTTGCACGAACAATGCCTCACGAATTAATTATCGGGTTATCCGAGCACCGTACTTTTGGTTCCCTTTTTCAAGCTTTTCTAATTGAAAAGAAAGTGCAATTCTACACCATCCTCAAGCTGGTGAAGCAGCACGACATTGTTCCGCTCCAACTAAACGACGAGCAGGCCGAGCTGGTAAAGCTGATTGAACAGTACAGCGACGAAAAGCTGGTACAAAAATTCTCGAAGAAAAAAGAATCGGCCAATTTTTTCCAGCAAATGGATCCCACCCTGTTCGAGAACCATATTAGCCCTTACATCGACAAACAGCTCAACCGCATCATCCCCATTCTGATGCGCGGCAACACCCGCGTGTTTCACAAACAAGCCAAATACTCGAACCTGTACGACGAGGATTTGATTGCGGTACCTTCAACCTATACCGAATGTTGTTTCCGCTTTGACCGTGGTGCCGATGGTACCCGTTACAGCCTGGAGCTTAGCCACGAGGGCAAACCGTTTCGGTTACTAAACAAACAAATTAGCCTGATTACCAACGAACCCGGATCGCTGCTGTTCCAAAATAAGCTGTATGTGTTTGAAAAGATGGGGGCAAAAAGACTGATCCCTTTCATTGAAAAAGAATCGGTTTTTATACCTGCACAACACGAAGACAAATACTACAAAAGCTTTGTATTGAATACACTGAAGGAGTTTCCGGTAAAAGCCAGCGGCTTTCGCATTACCGAGGGCGACACGGATCGGCAAGCCCTGCTGAGCCTGGAACCCAACCTGCGCACGGAAGCCGTGCTCACCCCCCGTTTCCGCTATGGCAGCTCCGACTACCTTTTTCAAAATAAAACGGAAACTGTTGTTGATCTAAAAACAGAGGGCGGCAACTACCACTTTTATAAGATGCAGCGCGACAAGCCTTGGGAGCAGGACAAACTTGACTTACTGCAAAGCATGGGCCTAATCGAAGAAAATGGCAGTTTCGCACCCAAAGAGATAGAATTGCTTAGCGACCGGGATCGGCTTTACGAAACAGTTAACTGGGTAAACCGCAAAAAGGCGGAACTAATGGAGGCCGGATTCACCATTGTACAAAGCCAGTTGGATCGCGTTTACTCCACCGATGAGCAAAGCATTGAACTGGAGACCAAGGAAGGACAGGACTGGTTTGACCTTTACATCGAGGTCCAGTTTGGCGAATACCGGATTCCGTTTATTAAACTGAAGCGATATATACTGAACAATATCCGCGAATTTGAACTGCCCAACGGCGAAATTGCCATTTTGCCCCTGGAGTGGTTTACCAACTACAGCGACCTGCTCCAACTGGCCCGGCAGGAGGGCGACAGACTAAGCCTGCAACGCCACCACTTTTTGCTACTGGATCAACGGCTGAAGGGAATTGACAAGCACTTTTTTAAGCGCCTACAGGAGATTGCAGAGAAAACCGGAACCCCGGCGGTAGTCCCCAACAACCTGAATGCCACCTTGCGCGGCTACCAGCACGAAGGCTTTTCGTGGATGTACAGGCTATTCGAAAACCAGTTTGGCGGCTGCCTGGCCGACGATATGGGCTTGGGCAAAACCCTGCAAACCCTTACCCTGCTATTAAAGCTGAAACGCCTGAAACGAACCATTGAGATTCCCAACTTTGGCGATGCTTTTGGGCAGGGCAACCTGTTTGACCAGCCAAAAGCCGAAGCAAAACCCGACACCGAAAGCGAAAAAGCGCAAATGGCAAGCCTGATTGTGATGCCCACCTCACTGCTACACAACTGGGACAACGAGCTGCGCAAATTTACCCCGGCACTTAAGGTGTACAAGCACGCTGGCCTGCAACGCAAGCGCACCGGCAAATTAAGTTCACTGGCAGGCTATTACGATGTGATACTAACCAGCTATGGCACAATCCGTAACGATTTTAAGCTGCTGGCCGATACCGAGTTTTTTTATATTATCCTGGACGAGAGCCAGAACATTAAAAACCCGGGGTCGAAAACCTACCAGCTCATCACCCAGCTTAAATCCAAACACAAGCTGGTGCTCACGGGTACCCCTATCGAAAACTCGCTGACGGATTTGTGGTCACAAATGAACTTCATTAACAAAGGACTGTTGGGTAACCTGGCTTATTTCAAGCGCGAATTCATTACACCGATCGAAAAGAAGGCCGACCCCGAAAAACAGCAAAAACTGCAAACCCTTATCCGACCTTTTATTTTGCGTCGCACCAAAGAGCAGGTCGCTCGGGATCTGCCACCGGTGACCGAGCAAATACGCTACTGCGGTATGGCAGGTGAACAGAAACGCATTTACGAGGAAGAGAAATCGGCCATTCGCAACACGATACTACAAAGCATCGATAACGATGGAATCGAAAAATCGGCCATTGTGGTATTGCAGGGTTTGACCAAGTTGCGGCAGCTAGCCAATCACCCGTCCATGCTCAATAGTGAAGACGAAGCCGGTTCGGGCAAGTTTGACGAGATTATGGAAACGCTCGAAAGCTTAATTGCCGAAAAGCACAAAGTGTTGATTTTCTCGTCGTTTGTAAAACACCTGGAGCTGGTTCGCGAGCAGTTGGACAAGCGCGGATGGGCCTACTCCATGCTTACCGGGAAAACCCAAAACCGCGAGGAGGTAATTAAAAGTTTCCAATACAAGGCCGAAAACCGGGTTTTCCTGATTTCGCTGAAAGCCGGCGGCGTTGGCCTTAACCTCACCCAGGCCGACTACGTGTTTATTATCGATCCCTGGTGGAACCCCGCTGCCGAAATGCAGGCTATTGCCCGTGCGCACCGCATTGGACAAAACAACAAGGTCATGGTTTATCGTTTTATTACCGAAGGTAGCATTGAGGAAAAGATTTTACAGTTGCAGGAGCGCAAATCGTCGTTAGCCGAAAAATTCATTAACTCCAACAACCCCTTCAAAGCCATCTCGCGCGACGACATTATCAGCCTGTTCAGCTAAATTACCATTCGTTTTTTACGTTGTGACTGGAAACCCGGTTGCCAGGCTGCCGGCAAATACGGGGAGCTGGAAACCCGGTCGCCAGGCTGCCGGCAATTACGGGAGGCTGGAAACCCAGTCGCCAGGCTGCCGGCAAATACGGGAAGCTGGAAACCGGGGCGACAGGTTGCCGGCAAATACGGGAGGCTGGAAACTGGGGCGACAGGCTGCCGGCAAATACGGGGAGCTGGAAACCGGGGCAACAGGTTCTCGTTTTTTACGTTGAAACTAAAACCACACAATATTTGAAGCTCAAATTGTAATAACTTACTCTTTCTAAAGACCAATGACCTCGCATAATTGAAACAAATCATTTTATGAAGCAACTATCACTCGTACTGAGTTTGTTTTTATTTACACTGGCTTTGCAGGCGCAAAAAACCATGAGCATGGACGATGCCATACTGGGGCGTTATTCGTATTTGTACCCGCGCCAGCTCACGGGCGTACAATGGCGCGACGATGCCAACCTTGTTTATCTAGGAAACGATACTCTGTGGCAAAATTCGGTGAAAGCCAACAAAACCACCGCTATCCTCAGTACTCAGCAGCTAACGGATGCCGCCGCTGCCAAACAAATCGAGCTGAAATATTTTCCTCCTTTTAAAGTTGAAGATGCTAATACACTGATGCTGCAAAACGGAAAGACCTTCGCCTTGTTCAATTTGGAGCAGAAGCAATTCAGCCTGAAACTGCAACTTCCTCCGGATGCCGAAAACGAAGATTTTAACTTTGCGGGCAAACAAGTGGCCTACACCAAAGGGCAAAACCTGTTCATTTTAAACGGTGAATCCGAAACCCAGCTAACTCACGAAACAGTGCCGGGCATTCTGTGCGGCAGCTACGTTCACCGCCGCGAGTTTGGCATCGAAAAAGGCACATTTTGGTCGCCAAGCGGCAAGTACCTGGCTTTTTACCGCAAAAACGAAAGCATGGTGAAAGACTATCCGCTGGTTGACTACATGACCCGCGAAGCTGAGCCCACACCCATAAAATATCCGATGGCCGGCATGAGTAGCGAGCAAGTAACGGTGGGTATTTACAACACCCAAACCGGAACAACAACCTACCTTAAATCGGGTACCCCCGACGACCACTACCTGACTAATATTGCCTGGGGCCCAAACGAAGCGTATATTTACATGGCCGAGCTGAACCGCGAACAAAACCACATGCAACTAAACCAGTACCGTGTAGCCGATGGCCAAAAGATGAAAACAATTCTGGAAGAAAGCCGCCCTACCTACGTGGAACCGCTTTACCCCATTGTTTTTTCAAAAACGAACCCGGAACAATTTTATTACCGAACCCGCGCCGATGGCTGGTTCCACCTGTACCTGTACAATACCGAAGGCAAACTTATTCGTCAACTCACCAAAGGGCCTTGGGAAGTGACTGAATTTTACGGAACTGATGCAAAAGAAAACTTTGCCTATATACAGGCGACCAAAGAAAGCCCGGTGGAGCGCCACCTGTACCGTGTAAACCTGAAAAATGGTGAACTGCTGAACCTGGATTCCGATGCCGGTACACATGCTGCCGCCTTCTCCCCTTCGTTTGCCAACTTTACCGATAACTGGAGCGCTTCGGTCAACCCCGGTCAAACCGATTTGCGGCAAGCCGATGGCAAAACCATCCGCACGCTTTCCAAAGCCGACAACACACTGAAAGACTACGAACTGGGCGAAAACCGCCTGCTCAGCATCAAAGCGGCCGACGACTCCACCGAGCTGTGCGCCCGGATGGTTCTGCCCAATAACTTCGACCCGAATAAAAAATACCCGGTAATTATTTACGTGTACGGAGGCCCCCATGCGCAACTAGTAAACAACACCTGGAACAACGCTGCCGACTGGTGGTTCTACTACATGGCCTCCAAAGGTTACATTGTGTTTACGGTTGATAACCGCGGCTCGGCCAATCGCGGACGCGCTTTTGAGGAAGTGGTTCACCGCCGCCTGGGTATTGAGGAAACCAAAGACCAAATGAAAGGCGTGGACTATCTAAACAGCCTGCCCTACGTTGACCAAAACCGGATAGGCGTTTTTGGATGGAGCTTTGGTGGCTTTATGACCTTGAACCTGATGCTACGCCACGCCGACGATCTGAAAGTGGGCGTTGCCGGTGGCCCCGTGGTTGATTGGGACATGTACGAGGTAATGTACGGCGAACGCTACATGGACACACCGCAGGAAAACCCCGAAGGTTATAAAGAATCGGGCATGTTAAACCATGTGGGCAATTTAAAAGGTAAGTTGATGATTATTCACGGGGTACAAGATGATACAGTGGTGATGCAACATGCCATGAAGTTTTTACGCGAATGTGTGAAACAAAACAAACCGGTTGACTTTTTTGCTTATCCAACCCACCCGCATAATGTGCGCGGTAAGGATCGGGTACACCTGATGGAAAAAATAAGCCAGTACTTTTTCGACTACTTATAACGATTGATACTGATAAGCTGAAGCCGGAGCGTTCGCGTTCCAGCTTTTTTGCATAGGCAAGTAGCAAAGGGCATGGGTGAAAAGAAGCTTGGCCGACGAGTTTCTCCCTCCTTCTAACTTCTGATTTCTGATTTTCTACTTAAACTGAAGTGGTTCAGGCTTTCGGGGTTGAAAACTGTAGAACGATGTTCCTCCCATTTCGCGTAAACTGGCGCCAAACCCGTGCGAATCGTCGGGGTGCCTGGGATAATAAGCCAGCCGAAGCTGGATAGTACGGAAAATCAAGTTCTCGTTATGCAGGCGGATTCCCCCACCAATACCAGTATAATAGTCTTGTGTAAAAATAATTTTTCGGGAAGAACCGATGATTCCCAAGTCAACAAATCCAAAAAAAGCGATATTGAAGTTAAGAATCTCCTTACGGTGAAACAAAACAGATTCGGAACGGAGCACCAGCCGTTGCTTGCCCTGCGGAATGTCGCTATAAAAGCCACGGATACCGTAATGGTTTTTTATGCTCAAATATTCCTGGTCAAAACGCCTGATACCGCAAACATACCTCACATTAAAAAACTGCCTGGCACTGTGGAGGCCCATCGGAAACTGGCGGGATATGTAGTTCCAATTCAGTTCTAGCTGCCCTTGCTCAACCCGGCGGGTATTAAAAAAACTACCCAGCCCGCCCGACAGAAACATATACGACGGTTTATAATTAATGAGGTTTCCCGACGAAAAATACAGGTGCGAATACCACCTGTCTACCGATTCGTTGTCATCGTAACCAATCACCCATTCATGCAAAAAGCCCTTGGGAATATCTTCGGTAATACCATAGCCCAATATATGCTGGTCGCGAATATAGTAGCGCCGGCTGAGGCTTATCCCTCCAAGGTAAAACCTCGAATTGGAAAAATATTGGTTATCATCGTCGCCCGGTTCCGGTCGTTCGTAGAATTTCAGGTTACGAAAACGGCCGGAAAATACCAACTGGAGATTATCCCGTGTCCCTCGGCCTCCAACCTGAAAGGCATACCCACTCCACAAATCATAATTTCGGTAATTGAGCGGGAAATCTATCGGAAACGCATCATTTTCGTAAAACCGGTCGGTTTTATACAGCCGGTAAAACTGCGCTCCTCCACCCCATTTCGTGCTGGTCCTCAGAAACTGCTTCTCGGCATTCAGCAAAAAACCTTCGCGCCGATATGTATTGGAGTAAGCCATATCAAGGTTCACAAAATGCCCATTGATGTTATTAATTGAATAAGAACCTTCGAACCCGACGTAGGGTTTTTCGTCCACATTCGACACCATTGCTACCCCAATTTGGTGGCCTGCCCCCCAAATGTTCTGATTATACAATTCAATCTCACCCGAATCAATACTTCGGAACCGGCCCCGGATACCGAATGCAAACACATCTTTGGTCAGCACGGTCAAATCAATTTGGGTTGAATCGTCGGAACAAACCGTTGCCTGAAACTGAACATCCTGAATAAAAGGGAGCAACCGGATAATACGTTCATTTTCGAGCGCTTTCTCTACATCAAAAGCATCGCCCTTATCCACCAAAATATTCTTACGGATGATACGTTCACGTGTTTGGGTATGAATTTTATTGGCAAATTTTTCAATCCCAACCTTGGTCACACGAGAAGTATCGTTGAAACTGGGGCCAAAAATCTGGAGCTGTTTGATTGAAACTGAGCGTACAATTTTGCCATTCACCTGGTGAAGGCGTTCGTACTGTTCCAATAGTTGATTATTTCCGGTTTTCTGGCTTACAATACGTTCGTAAATAAAGCGGGTAAAACCTGGCCGTTGGCCAACTTCGCCTAAACTATCGGGCGAAACGGACGAAACGGAATCGGTTGAATGAACAATCACCGGCGCACCACCTTCTGCCGATAGCTTTTGGCCAACCAGCAAAAAAATAAGCAGTAAAAGTGTTCGTAACAATTTCATGTCGTTCAACCGGATTAAAATCAACGCGAGATTCCATTCCCCCGAAAACGGAAATTCTGTAAAATAAAAATAATTGGCACAACCGAAAAATTCAAGTCCGGGTAAGTGCTTCCGACATTCTAAAATGCTCAACAAAATTATAACTTTGGCCCAATGCGAGGGCTAAAAAAATTATATCACGAAAATATTTACGGTATCATCGGAACCCTGCTGTTTCATGTACTGTTATTGGGGGCCATTTTACTGGCACAGGTCCGGGTTGAAGGGGAAATTAAGGAGGAAGAGATTATCATCGACTTCAGCCAAGCCAACAAAGAACCGGAAGAAGAAAAACCCGAGGAGGAAAAGCCTGAAGATGAAAATGAACCTTCGGCCGAAGAAAGCATAAAAACCAGGAATACCCGGAGCAACCGCGCGGTTAACGATGCGGCCAAAAAAGATCCGTTTTTTGATGAATCGTATCAACAAGAAGTTGCTGCAGCCAAAAAACTGGTGACTGATGTGAACAAACAACTTTCGAAAGAACGACCAGAGCTGAAACCCTTTGATATGCCGGAACAAAATACCGAGGGCATGGATCCCGAAAAAATATCGAATACCATTTACAGCGGCGAAAGCAATATCCACTACGATTTAAAAGATCGTTTTCATGTTCGGCTACCGATTCCGGTGTATTTGGCCAAAGGCGGAGGCAAGATTACGGTGGACATTTGGGTTTCACCTTCGGGCAAAGTTACCAAAGCCTCGGTTCGGCAGCAAAACCAGCTTACCGATCCACTGTTACCCGAATATGCACTTCAGGCAGCGCTCAGAACGGTATTCAACTCGAAACCAGATGCTCCAAACCCGCAAAAAGGAACCATTGCTTACACCTTTGTAGCTCAGTAAACAGGAGCTTTGTGTAAGAAAGACATTGTTTTAACATCAATTAACAAATTTTCAGGTTACTTTACTATTCCAGGGTGTATCTTTGTGATACGTTTTTTTTCATAAGTTTAGGTTTAGTTAGGTTAGTTAGTTTAGTGAGAAAAGGTAGGCCAGAGGGTCTACCTTTTATTTTTTAGTCATTTTTTTAAACAATTGCTACTTTAATCTTCATCCTGCCCCAAACGGGTCAAGCGGAATTTCTGAGGAATACCCCCGGCAACAAATCTGTCCGAGTGGCTTATCAGCCGGATTTAATTCTTTGTTTTGAGACAAAGAGTCAACAGAAAATTCAAGGCTTATTTTTAGCTGCAAGCTCCATCTTCCGGTTTGGCTAAAAACAGGCCGGTCGCCAGAGCCAACATCGAACGGGCTTTTGCTTCAAGCAGTATTATTCCAAAACTCTTCCGCTTGGGGCCCAAAACCGGTATAAACCATTCCCGATTGTTTTTTTTTTCGGTGTAAAGCGGTGTACAACGACTCAATTTTTCGTATGACTTGTACCCTGTCCTCACGCCCCAAACAATTTTGGGTTTCCACTCTTACAAGTTCAGTACTTTAGAAATCGCGAAAATGGGTTCGATTACCGAACATAATATATTTAACAAAATACACAAAATGAAAAAGCTACACACACATACTGTTCATCAACAATTTAACTCATAATAAAACATTGAAAAAATATAGAATACCGGAATGAACATTCTAAAAAGCAAACTTCGTATCTTGTTTATTCAACAATTTATAGACATATTTAGACCCGATTTGCTGGTGAGCTGAACCTGGAGGTATGAAGGCGCTACAGGGAGGTTAACGTGAACTTAGAAAGAGATTGATATGGTAAGCTATACAAATGAGGAACTTCTCCACGGGATTCTTCGAAATGATAATTTGGTTCTCCAATACATTTACAAAAACTTCTTTTATAAAATCAGTTTTTTTATAAAGAAGAATACCGGAGATGATGATGATGCCAATGATATTTTCCAAGAAGCAGTTATCATTATTTACCGCAAATTAAAAGCAAACGACTTAGTGCTGGATTGCACTTTTGAAACCTACCTATATTCTGTTTGCCGCTTTCTTTGGCTGAAACAGCTTGAAAAACGAAAAAATGAGCGGGATAAAATTCAGGACAATCACGATTTCAACGTTGATATTTACGACAACGCATTTGAAACAACGGTGGACATGAACGAAAAATACCGCCTGTACCAAAAGCATTTTAAAAACCTGGGAACCGATTGCCAAAAAGTACTGCAACTATTTTTCGATAAAGTCCCGCTGAAGCAAATTGCCCAAATCATGGGATTTCAAAGCGAAAAATACGCGAAAAAGCGAAAATATAAATGTAAAGAATACCTGGTAAAAAGTATCAAACAGGACATTGAATACAAAAAAATCCTTGAGAATAATATGTAACAGGATATCTCATCGCATTCTCTTCGGACTGGGTAAGTTTGAGCCGATTTTAACCGGAAACGTTGAACCAAAAGAAACAGAAAACCGATATTACTTTTTAAGCGGCTTTCTGTTTTTGTTTTTTATTCCTTCTCCGGCGATACCGATCAACCAGTATTCCAATTAAAATAAGGCCAACAATACCGATAAAGTAATAGTCGTTATTGAAAAACAGCGGCGTTGTATTTCCAACAGCCACGTAGCCCAGCCAAAAGTGAGGATGTGCTTTTAGCGGATCGGCCTGTTGTATATGTGCCAGTTTGGCCAAGCGCAACGCCTCGTCTTTATCTTTTCCACCCGATAAAAAACGATAAAAATCGCGCATAATACTGGCACCCGACTCATCTTCAACCTCCCACAAAGTCATTATAATAGAAGGGCATCCGGCATATAAAAACCCGCGGGCAAGGCTCATCACCCCTTCACCCTTTTGCATTTTACCGGCACCGGTATTGCAGGCACTCAGCACAGCCATACGGGCATTGAACTGCATATTATAAATTTCGGCAGTATTTAACCAGCCATCATCGGGGGAGCCTGTCTCGGGCATCGAAAAAGCCAGTTTCGAGTACATAGGCATCGTATCATTCATTATTGTGTGCATGGCCAAATGCAGGATATCGTACCCGGAAGCCATTTGTTTAAACCTGGTTTCCTGCGCCAGAGTATCTTTAAAAACATCACCATGAACAAACTGGCTGATAAATCCCACTTCCTTATCAACAGCCGGTAAAGGCAATAACCCGGAACGGTATCCGGGTGCTTGGGTGTAATCCCGCTGGTCGTTTTCGTAAGCCGGTGCAAAAGCCAGCAGTCCTTTCGGGGCCGACTTCCGTTGCTTAAAATAATCGAACAACAACGTACTGGAATAAGTATAACTGATGGCATGTTTTCGGATCAAATACGGAAGGTTTCTAAAATCCATCCGTGTCGTATCGGGCAATTCGTAAAGCAATGCATCAAATGGAATATAAGATAACTTATCGTCCGGAATAACAATCAGCTTCTTTCCTTTCAAATCGGAACTCAAATCGCCCAACAGTTCATGGTACAGTCCGAACGCACCTTTTGCATAAGCCTGAAAATCTTTTGTACCTGTATATTGGTAGTTCGCGTTGGTCAAAAACTGATGCAAGTATTCAATCCTTTTTGTAAATGATTTATCAATTGACGACTTGTAAAAGCGAAATCGATCACCTGTGATTAGAATACGGAATATCGTTCCGTGAAGCTCATCCGAATCGGGTGCATCAACCATAAACTCAACGATAGCTTCTTGTTTTTTAAGTCGTTTCCTGATTTCGTCAATCGTAATAACCTCGTATGCGTATTTAAATGCGTAGTATTTCGGATACGATTTTTCAAGCAATTTTACCAACTGGCTGTATTTTTCGGAGTAATCAAAAATCTTGGTATTATAAAGAGCCAACTTAACCGAGTCGGGAGTAACCTGTTGGTTCTCTTCATACAACATCTGTTTATAGTTCGAAATATTAATTTTCAGAACCTCTTCTTTGTTGATCAGACTATCCGGAATCCCACCAAATTGCTTGGCCCGCGAATCTTTTACTGCTGCTAAAAAGCTTGCCGATTTGCTTTTCTCCATCATCTCGAACCCTTTTACGGCATAATTCACGTCGTTAGTTTGTGCATACAATTTATAACACAAATTGACTGCCTCGATAAACGTAGCCTGTTGATTCTCTGTTAAAAACAAACGGCTCTCTTCTGTCTCAAACCCCGTACGGATAAGGTGGACCAGCTCAATCGCCACTTGAATTGCCTCCAAGCCTTGCTGATAATACAAAATCGCATCGGCCGGCCGGTTCATATTTTGTTTTAAATCGCCAAGCGACGATAAACAAGCCGATTTCTTTTTCATAATCTCGAGTAATTGCAACTCCGAGATTGCCATCGATGCATCGGGATTGGCGCTAATATTAGTATTATTAAAAGTTGCAGTAGCTGCAATAATTGCTTTTTGGTAATACTCCAGCGCTTTGGCCAAGTCGTTTTGCTTTTTTAGGTTGAAGTCGGATAAAAAGCTGGCTGCCGAATAGCGAAGCAGGTAGTAATCGGCAAAATTCAGCATTACTCCAGCATATTGGGTACTCTCCGTTGTAAAGTATTTGGCAATTATTTTCTCCGACTCATCATTGTAGTGTGGTATTTCGTCGAACTCGTTGATCGAAATCAAGAATTTAACGTAATCGGTGTACTCAAGGCCAAGGTCGTAACTGCTCTCCCCCGATGTTTCCGCTAGCAAATTAAGTGTTTGCTTATAGTATTTTTTAGATAAATCTATTTGCTTCAATTCCGAATAGATTCTAGCAAGTAAACTTGTGTAGTATGTTTTTACTGATTTTTCAACTTTACCAATATTATTGTTACACGCAGCTATTGCTTCATTATATCTTTTTAATAAAAACAATGATTCTGCAATGTTATACATGTTCTGAACAATAACATCCTCATACTGACCTTCATTCATCGAAAATAACCTCAATGCATTCAAATTATATTCATAACTTTTAAGATAGTCCCCTTTTATCTTATAAATAGTTCCCAAATTGGCATAAACAAAACCTAGACGTGGATTATTATTAGACTCTTCCGCCAAGTACAGTTCTTCAGCATACAAATAACTTTCGATTGCTGCATTGTAATCTCCAAGATTTTTATTCTGAATTCCTAAGTTTACATAGGCTCCAGCTAATTTGGGAGAATTCGCTCCATACTGACTTCCCCTCAATCTTATTAATTTTTCGAAATAGCTTCTAGCCATCTCAAAATCACCCAATCTCCCTGCCAAGATACCCTCTTTATTGTATTTCATCGCTAATACACTATCCTGCAACGAATAAGACTTATTGATTGATACGCCACACACCGAATAAGAAAATAAAAGCAGCATACAAAACAGTAAAAACGAACTACCCGAATCCGCAACAAACATTTTTTTCACTTTTCTCTACTTTTATGGGTTACCTTTTTCACACATTAGGAATAAAATGACGAACAAGGATAATTAAGGATTTTAGTATTTACCATTCAAATTTAAAAGTAATGAAAACTTTATTTGCCAACAACGAACAAAACATTTTTACTGCATTTGAAATTTTAACAAAAGAAGAATTAAATGAAATAAAAGGCGGTATTAGTAGAGACATGGATATCTATGTTGAGGATCTTGACTAATTTACGGTACCTGCCTAGAATTCCTTTTCACGCTATAACATACTGTAAGTCGATGTGAATATGGACATACAGTAAAGAACAAGTCGAACTTTACGAGGTTAAGCTGCTACATTAATGCATGCCTAACAAAATTACTGATAAGCAAAGCCATATCTATTATTATTTCGAACAACGAGTTGTAAAGAAAATTCACTGAAAATCACTTGATTTTTCAGAGGAAAAAAATACACGATTGTGCAAACATAAGCTTTGCCATTGATTATTAACTTGGACTTTATCTGTTTTAGTGCAAATGAGACACGCTCACATTAAAAAGAAAAAAAATGAGCCGTAATTCAACTATAATTGAGTTTATTGATCGCTATCTAAATCAAGATTTAACCGGCGATGAACTTGGAGAGTTCATTTCAGAAATAGCTTCCAACCCTGATATTGAGGCCGAGTTAAACCTGCATCGGGAAGTAGAAGCTGCCGTTAGTGAAGGGGACATTGTTGCTCTTCGCGATAAGCTGAATCATCTCTACAAACAGGAGCAACACTCCAACGAAGAGGGCTGCGCAACAGATGAATGCCTCGGTTATAATTTTGAATTATCCGAAGATATTTCGTCTATCAAAGAATTTATGTCACCAGTCAGCATCAGCGATATTCTAAACTTTGCCCAAAGCCTTCCCAAAATGCATTTGGCACAACACAAAGTTGCTGAAAAAGAGAATATTCACCATTACTACAAGGAACAACTGGCTAAAGACAACACTCCGGATGAAGAATTTATGCTTTCGCCCGATGACGAGATGCTTATCAATCACGTAGAACAAGCCATAGCCGAAAAAGACATTGATGACTTACGGTCAAACCTTCAACAAATTGCTGCCGGAATTCCAGAGCACCGTTTTAGTTTCAAGGAAATTGACCAATATTTGGATGGCGAAATTGATCCGCTAGACAAATTCAGCATAGAATCCGAACTTCCTTTTAATCAGGGCCTAATACGCGACATTGAGCTTTTGCAGCACATAAACATGGCAATCGGGGAAACCGATATTATGGAACTGCGCAACAGCTTAAATGCGATACAAAACACTGAATTATCGACTCCGAGGAAGATAGAAGAACTGGATCGTTTCGTACAGATGGAGCTCAACGACGATGATTTGGCATCGTTTGAATCCGAACTCACAACGAACCCCGATTTAGCAGCCGAATTGGAGTTATACCGTGATAGTGATCAAGCAGGTGCCGAAACTGACGTCATGAATTTGCGGAACAAACTCAGTGAAATTAGTAAAGACATCGTTCGCGAAAAACGTAAAGAACGTACTTTCGTGTCCAAAATTCCCGGGTCCCGATTTGCTGTCGGGGCGGTGGCTGCATCGCTTATCCTATTCATTAGCATTACCAGTTTACTTAGTAGGCATACGCCAACTAGCGAAAGCGAATTGTATTCCCAGTTTTTCAGTCCATACGAGGCAACCGGTATTTTCCGTTCAGGTGACAACATGGACTCGAAGCTTAGTTTGGCCTTGCATACCTATAATGAAGGTCAGTTGAATGAATCAATGGAGCTATTTAAACAAATATTGGAGACCGAACCTGACAACCCGGTTTCAAACTTTTATTTGGGGATGGCCTGCCAGGAAACAGGCAATTATCCGGCTGCTATTAAGTCTTACCAACGGGTTATACTGGCAAATAACAACCTGTTTGTAGAACAAGCCCAGTGGTATGCCGCCCTTTGCGGGCTACAAACTGAAAATAGAAAAAAAGTTTACAAACAGTTTCAGCAAATTGCAGAACAAAATAGCTATTACAGCCCAAAAGCAATGGCAATATTGCAAGAACTTGATGAATTAACAGAATAAAACAAATAAGGCAATCATTACAAAAAATTAAATTGAGGTACTGGCGCACCGAAACAAACTAAATTTCCTTTGTTCAATTTTCCTGTTCAATTTTTCATCGTTTCCTGCGCAACTACAGCTTTTGAGAGGTATTCAAACTAAAATTTCTAATTATCCTTTCCTGTTCAACCTAGAGAATGAATACCTCGAATTGCAAAAAAAGTTTTCTTATTAATGGTTATACAAAATCCCCGAATAGGCAAAATTCGGGGATTTACTTGTTTCTATCACATATCCTTAGGTTACATCCGTTCCGGCACACGGATTCCCAGTAAACCCATTCCCGATCGGACAATTTTGGCCACATTGGCCGACAATACCAAGCGCAGATTGCGTACCGTCTCGTTAGCTTCATTCAATATCGAGTGGTCGTGATAAAACTGGTTGTATTCCTTAACCAGGTTATACACGTAATTGGCAATCACTGCAGGGCTGTAGGCTTCAGCTGCTTCATTCACAACTGCCGGGTACAACGCAATCGTTTTTATTAGTTCCGACTCCTTCTCTGTCAGTATCAAACCTGGGCCGAAATTAACAGAAGGTTCCATTCCCTTTTCAGTAGCCTTACGCAACACCGAGCAAATCCGCGCGTAGGTGTATTGAATAAAAGGTCCAGTGTTCCCGTTAAAATCGATCGACTCTTCGGGGTTGAAGAGCATATTTTTCTTAGGATCAACTTTCAGTATAAAATATTTTAAGGCTCCCAGCGCAATGATTTTGTAGGTTTCCAGTGCTTCTTCTGGACTGTAACCATCCAATTTGCCCAATTCCTCCGATGTTTTGCGGGCCACTTCAACCATTTCTGCCATCAGGTCGTCGGCATCAACCACCGTACCCTCTCTCGATTTCATTTTACCTTGAGGCAGCTCCACCATCCCATACGAAAAATGGTGCAAATCTTTTCCCCAGCTGTACCCCAGCTTGTCCAGCAAAATCGACAGTACCTGAAAATGGTAATTCTGCTCGTTACCAACTACGTACACCATCTTATCAATCGCATAGTCGTCGTAACGCAATTTGGCCGTACCAATGTCTTGGGTCATATACACCGAAGTACCATCGCTGCGGAGTAGTATTTTCTGATCCAAACCATCAGGGGTCAAATCGGCCCATACCGAACTATCATCGCGTTGCTCAAAAATCCCTTCTTTCAGCCCGCGTAGCACTTCGTCCTTCCCTGTGAGATAGGTTTCCGATTCGTAATATATTTTATCAAAATCGACACCAAGCTCTTTGTAAGTCACATCAAAGCCTTCGTATACCCACTGGTTCATCATCGTCCAGAGAGCGATTGTTGCAGGGTCTTTGGCTTCCCATTTCAACAACAATTCGCGTGCAGCCACAATAGATGGAGCCTGCTGTTCTGCATCATCCTTTGTTAAGCCTTTTTCAATCAGCTCCTGAATTTCGGCACGATAGTGCTTATCAAACAACACATAAAAATCGCCAACCAAATGGTCGCCCTTAATACCGGTACTTTCGGGAGTTTTTCCTTCGCCCCACATTTTCCAGGCATACATCGACTTGCAAATGTGTATGCCTCTGTCGTTTACAATATTGGTTTTCACCACCCGTTTTCCGGTTGCTTTCAGCATTTCGCCCAACGAGAACCCAAGCAGGTTGTTGCGGATATGCCCTAGGTGAAGAGGTTTATTGGTATTAGGCGACGAGTATTCGACCATAACCAAGGGCGAGTTTTCGCAGGTGTTGGTAAACCCGTACTCCGGATTCTCAAATGCCTCGACCAATAGGCTCAACCAGTATGAAGCTGAAATAGTGATATTTAAAAAACCTTTTACGACCGAAAAAGAAGCCACTTCGCCCACATTATCCTGTAGAAATTGCCCTAAATCGATTGCTGTTTGTTCGGGTGATTTTTTCGATAGTCGCAAAAACGGAAAAACCACCACCGTCAGGTCGCCCTCTACATCCTTACGGGTATTCTGTACTTGCACATTTTGCGGGTCAAACTCCTGACCGTATAGTTGCTGAACTGCAACTGCTATTTTCGCTTTTATGATTTGTTCAATCAGCATATTTCTGTATTTTTTTCGGGACGGGCAAAGATAATAGATTCTACTTGAAAGCCTTGTTATCCATCAAAAGATTGTATTCCGTCCTACCCGGATACCTGTATTGTTCGGAAAACTCATCAGGATTTCGGGGCTTTTCAGCAATACATCCTCATGCTACAGTTTTGCTTTTTCTCGCAGTTGTTCAACTAATTTTGTGCAAAAGAAAACGATTATTGATCGTTTTCTTTTGCACAAATTCAGGTTGTTTACAAGCAGATTTACTATTGCATTATCAATTTGGGCAGGATTTGCAGACATGACGATTCAGTTTTGACACGAATCTTTATTTTTGTGCCAATTATCAGACGAATTTGTTTACCATTATCGACATAGAAACTACGGGGCAGAGCTATCGCGACGGAAAGATTACCGAGATTGCGCTGTACAAACACAATGGCATTGAGGTTGTTGATTCGTTTTCGACCTTAATTAACCCCGAGTGCCCTATCCCCTATTTTATTACGCAACTAACCGGGATTGACGATAACATGGTATTTGGAGCTCCAAAGTTTTACGAGGTTGCCAAACAGATTGTGGAAATGACCGAAGGGAGCACTTTTGTAGCCCACAACGTATCGTTCGATTACAAGTTTGTGCAAGAAGAATTTCGGAGGTTGGGCTACGACTATAAGCGAAAAACCATGTGTACCGTTAAACTTAGCCGAAAATACTTACCAGGGCACCGTTCGTACTCACTCGGGAACATTTGTTCCGATTTCAGGATTGAAATTGACGGTCGGCACCGCGCCGCCGGCGATGCGCTGGCAACCGTTAAACTGTTTGAACTGATTATGCACAAACACCGGCAAGCCGAGCAAAACGGCGATTCGTTACAAACCAAACTGTTTTAATTGAACGTTGAATGGCTAACGAATTCATCGGAAATTCTCGTTTTTCAATCTTTTTCAAACACTGGCCCCGATAAAAAAAGAGCTCCGGCACAACCGGAACTCCTTCTTCAAACTGCTTTGATATAAAATTACAGCGACTCGAAAAAGTCGTTGCCTTTATTGTCGACAATAATGAATGCAGGAAAGTTTTCGACCCTGATTTTACGAATTGCTTCCATTCCAAGCTCTTCAAAAGCCACCAGCTCAACCGATTTAATGCTCTCTTTTGCCAAAATAGCAGCCGGCCCGCCAATCGATCCCAGGTAAAAGCCACCATGTTTTTTACAGGCATCGGTCACTGCTTTCGAGCGGTTACCCTTGGCTACCATAATCATTGAACCGCCCAGGCTTTGGAACGCATCCACATACGAATCCATCCGCCCGGCCGTTGTTGGCCCAAAACTACCCGATGCCATTCCTTTCGGCGTTTTTGCAGGACCAGCATAATAAACCGGGTGGTTTTTGAAGTAATCCGGCATGGGTTTTCCTTCGTCTATCATTTTTTTGATTTGCGCGTGGGCAATATCGCGGGCAACAATCAAGGTTCCGCTTAAATTCAACCGGGTTTTGATGGGATATTTAGTCAATTCGGCCAGCACTTCTGCCATAGGCCTATCCAAATCAATATTAACGGGAGGTGCCATTTCGGGAGCTGTTGCGGGCAGAAAGCGCCGCGGGTTCTTTTCCAGTTGTTCCAGAAAAATCCCATCGGTAGTAATTTTTCCTTTAATATTCCGGTCGGCCGAACAGCTCACACCTAAACCTACCGGGCACGAGGCTGCATGACGGGGCAAACGGATAACACGCACGTCGTGCACAAAATATTTTCCACCAAACTGCGCACCAATTCCGCTTTCGCGGCAAATTTTCAACACTTTTTCTTCCCACTCCAAATCGCGGAATGCCTGGCCTCCTTCATTTCCTTGCGTTGGCAAATGATCGAAATAACCGGCCGATGCCTTTTTTACTGCAGCTAAGGTTGCTTCGGCTGATGTACCGCCAATAACCAATGCCAGGTGATACGGTGGACAGGCCGAAGTTCCTAAATCTTTAATTTTTTCTTTGACAAACTTGGCCAACGCTTCTTCGGTCAACAAAGCTTTGGTTTGCTGGTACAAATACGTTTTGTTGCCCGAGCCGCCACCTTTTGTAATAAACAAAAACTCGTATTTGTTGCCTTCTTCGGCATAAATATCAATTTGGGCCGGCAGGTTGCTTCCGGTATTTTTTTCGTCGAGCATCGTGAACGGAACAACCTGTGAATAACGCAGGTTCCGATCTTTATAAGTATCGAAAACCCCTTTCGATAGGTAAAGTGCATCGTTGGCACCAGTGTACACGTTTTCGCCCTTTTTACCAATAATGATGGCCGTTCCGGTATCCTGACAGGTTGGCAATTCGCCCTCGGCCGAAACCACTTGGTTGGCCAACATGGTGTAGGCTACAAACTTATCGTTGTCGGTCGCTTCGGGATCATCCAAAATGAGGCGCAGCTTTTCGAGGTGGGCCGAGCGCAGGTAGAACGATACATCGGCAATTGCTTCTTTTGCCAGTAATTCAAGTGCTTCGGGTGCTACTTTCAGTATCCGGCGCCCTTCAAATTCGGCAGTGGACACGTAGTCGGTGCTTAGTAAGCGGTACTCGGTGGTATCTTTTTGAATGGGAAAAGGTTTTTGATAAAAAAATTCAGCCATAATTATTTGAATTCAGATGTTTTTGTTTCCGTTTATTAGCGTGGTTTGCCCGTCGTTCGGTAGCAGGCACTTGCAAATATAACCATAAGCACTCAAACAATCCGGGCAGACTGTCCTTTTTTCGGGGTTGAAACAATTTCTTTACAATTTTGCGCTGCTGCTCTGGCGTGCCGCAATATAACTCGCAATCAACGCGTCATAGGCTTCCATAAGCTGTCTCAGAACCGGGTGCCCAACCGAATATCCATCTCCATCGATTTGAGCAATGGGTAAAATTTTAGGCGAAGTCCCACTAATGAATGCAGCATCAAAAGTAGCTAACTGGTCTAAATGAATAGGCTGTTGTACCACCTGAATACCCAAGCTTCCGATACAATCAATAACTTTAGCCCGCGTAATTCCAGACAATACCTGATCGGCAGGAGCTGTAAAAACCATTTCATCCTTTATAAAAAACACATTCGAACGGCTGCCTTCGGTTACACAATCCCCAGTATTTATAAGAATGACTTCGTACCAGTTGTTGGCAGCAATTGCTGCATTTGCCTGTTCGCGAACACCTTGCTGAACCACCTTGGCCTGGGGGTTGGCCCGCTCCAAACGAAGCACTCCGCAACGAACACCAACCGAATAATTGTCCGCAGTCGGATACTGATGCTTAACCTGGTACATTTGCCAAACAAGCGTACCCGAACTTAGTACAACCAAATCAATTTTAAGATTGCCAACGACCAGCCTGTTTGCGACAGTTAGTATCTTGAGTTGATCCAAAAACCGACTGGAGTCCTGTGGACTCTCTACTCCCGACAACGAACACGAATTAAGGAGTCGTTCCACATGATCTTCTGCAAACAAAGGTACACCGTCAATAACACGTAAAACCTCGTAAACTTGCAGTTTTACATCCGTAAGCCCAGGTATGGGCAATTGCTTCAGAATCCCGTTTTCAATGAAATAGCTATTTGTCGTGTTCATTTGTCTCAGATTTTAGCTCAATGAATAATCAAATTAAGTTTACCAAGTTGTTTGAGATAAAAGCACTTCAAAATTAGCATTTTGGTTGAACTGTTTCTCAGCGAGAATCAATCGTTTCGAATTGGCAGAACCAGCAGTAAAGTCTAATTAAAATGCCCGACTGTATTTCGAAATTAACAGCAAAAAGAAGCAATTATTTTTCTGTGTTTCATCGAAAAAAAACATAAAAAAAGGAGCGCTTCGGCTCCTTCTTGTATCATTTTTTCCCACTTACTTCACAGCAACAGTTTCAATTTCGACCAAAACCCCCAACGGAAGTTCCTTTACTGCAAAAGCAGCACGTGCCGGTGGGTTTACCGCATAGCACGAAGCATACACCTCGTTCATTGCTTTAAAGTTAGCCATATCGCTCAACAAGCAAGTTGACTTTACCACATCGCCAAAGCTGTAGCCAGCCTCAGTCAAAATGGCTTCAATGTTTTTCATCACCCGGGTAGTTTGTTCGGTAATGCCACCTTCAACTATTTTCCCTGTTGCCGGGTCGATTGGTATCTGGCCGGAAACATAAAGTGTTCCGTTCACCTCAACGGCCTGACTGTAAGGACCAATAGCTGCCGGCGCATTTACTGTAGAAATAATTCGTTTCATGCTCTGTTCTTATTTTGAAATCAATGATTAATCACTCTTGCCTATTCTCAGTTGACAAAGTAAACAAATTGTAGAAAAGCAAAACGAAGGGAAATGTCACCTACAGCAAAAAAGCAAACTTTTTTGTCTGTTTCTAAACATTCAGATTTAAGGGTACCTTTTTCTTTTAAACAGAATAAAATACAGATAAGTCCGAATTTTTGTCACAAGCAAGTGACTAAAACGAGGTGAAAATACCTGATTTAATCAGGCTGACAGACCCCGACAGCGATAACCGAATTGCTGGAACCGACTTTTAAACCCATGTGCTATGTGGTTGATGCAAGCGATGTTGATGAGATAAATGAACTTAAACTGTTCAGGTAAAATGGCACAAAAAAAATCAGGAATACAGCAATTAGCCTTTTGCAGAGACGAAGATTCGCTTCTGGATTTATTCTTTGGAACATACAATGGCGGACAAATGTGCTCAGATATTGTCTACGATGTTAAGAAAGACAAAATTCTCCATATTAGCCACGACTTTTTAAAACTTACGGGCAGGGCTTGTGCCAACAACCTCAAGCATTGTTTACAGTTTATCAAAAACCTCATCCACCCCGACGATTACTCCGTCTTTCTGGTTCGTTTTATCGAGTTTGTCAAGCTCGAACTACCTCGTTCATCTGTTCCTTCCGAACATTATATCCGGTCGTTCCGGTTTCGTGTCCGCGATCCGAAAAACGAGTGGCTGACCATTGAACTTCATGCCCTGATGCTCGTGTCGCGTAAGTTGGTGGGGATTATTCGCAGGCAATCCAAACCACAAAACGATGAATCGGCTACTGTTTCGGTTCGCGAAAAAGAAATCCTGCACATGATTGCCGACGGCGATTCGGCCAAAATCATAGGTAGCAAACTACACATTAGCCCCAATACAGTTATCACCCACCGCAACAACCTAAAGAAAAAATTCGGGGCAAAAAATACTGCCGAACTGATTAAAGAAGCTGTAAAATCGCAGGTTATCTGAAAAGTAGCCAATCTCAATCTTCATACCCGCTAAAATTACCCGTTTCAACTTTGATAAATACTTTCCAACTTATCTTTTGTTTTTTGGTCGTACACGCCGGTAGCCTCGTTTAAGCCAACCTGCTTCTGAAAAGCAATTAATTTGGCTTCGGTTTTGGGACCAAAAACACCATCAACCGAGCCACAATTAAAACCCATTTCGTTCAATATGGTCTGTAGCTTCATCACTTCATTCCCCGAACTTCGCAACTTTAACGTGGGTTTCGGAATTTCGAGGTTCCCAGAAGCAGTCAACCGGCGAAACCCGAGAACTTTTCCTGCATCAAAAGCCTGAACAGAAACGGAGTTTCGCTGATTTCCACCTAACAGGAAGACTTGCGTTCTATCCTTGGAGAAACCACAAAAAAAGCCAACATGCCCTTGCCACGACCCTGGACTATCGCGCCAAAGTATCGCCACGTCGCCCGGGAATGGGCCGTCAACCGGAACGCCAACAGACAACCAGCTCCGGGCATTGGCCTTGTGTGTACGTTGTAAACCAGCCTGAACGCAACACCAATTCACAAAAATGCTGCACCAGGGTGTTTCGTCGTCGGTAATGTTGGTAAAGCCCGCTTCCTTAGCGTACTTCACAATAACCGGGTTGTGCTCGGCGCCTGTAAACTCGTGCACACCCAATTCGGCAAAAGCAATTTGAAGAATGTTTTTCATTTTCGTTTCGTTTTAGTTGAATTTTGACAAGGCACGCTAAAAGCTAAATCCGGTTCACGGGGCTTTCGGTTAGGTCTTCAAACCATTTAAAATAAGTTTCGGCCCCGGCAATCCCCTGTTCAACCAAGGCAGCTTTTTGTCCACCGTTCAGATCGAATTCGGTCGCTTTAATATCAAGTGTATCAATGTAAACGGTACGTTGCCAGTCGTCGCTGTGCAGGTGTTGGTTTTCCTGAACCTGCATTGCCGCTGCCATCAGCGCTTTGGCATAAGCGGTGAAGTTTTTAATTTGCTTGCCTTGTAATGGTTCGTTGTAACGAAAAAGCGCAATTTCCTCGCGGCCATCAAGCCTCATCCCCAAGGTTTGACAATTGAAAATGTAAGGACTTCGGCCTGGATTGTCGAGCAGGAACCGCGCATTCTCTTTATTATAGTAGTCGGTTGCGCGCACAGCGTCCAATTCTTCTTGGTTAATATACTTTAGCCGGTCGAACAGTTTTACCGGGTAGTTTTGCATGGCACCACCATCAACATACACATCGCCCCTGTCGCCGTGGCGGACTGCTGCAAAGAAAAGGGGGATTGACATACTGATTCGGACAGCCTGTGCCAGTGGCATTTTAGGGTGACGCTCGGCCGAAAACACCTCGGAGTACCCCGTGGATAGGTTGGTGCCAATGACAAACAAGTCGGGACTCACGGCATCTTTTAAGTCACCGAAGGTAGCGTTGGCCGAACCCATTTTACGTTTGATGATGTCGCCAATCCATTCGGTAAAAAAATCGCCTTTGTTCCAGCCAAAGTCTTTTGCCAGCCGCCGTATGTCGCGGATGATGCCCCACGAGTCGTCCATAAAGGCTTTAAAATCGGTTGACGACATAATTTCGCGCTGCTCAACAACCGAGTAGCCCAACGAAAAAATGAGGGCATTAATGGCCCCGGCACTGGTACCGCCAGCCCGCTTTATTTTGGACAAAATCCCGCGCCGTTCCAAAACGCTCATCGCGCCTATATAGGCAATCCCCTTTACACCACCCCCTTCGAACACCAAATTCCGAAATTGTTCTGTCATTGTTCTATCTCCTCTAATTTAGTTTGAAATGATTTCTTTTTTCAACCTCTACTTCTTTACCCCACCAACTGCTATTACCAAAATGCTCCGAAATACTTGCAAGACGAATAGAAATACTCCCTCGATGAACAGAAATGCCATCCAAATGCAGCAAAATACCTGGACATATCCTCCACCCGCTTCCGTCTATTCCCGGCGGATCATCTTTCCTTCCTTCTGATACTCTTTATAAATTCCGCGAAGCAAATCATCCCGTTGGATGACAGGCCGGTTTTGCTTCAAGCTTTGTAAACCGGCAAACTGAACCACATTTACAATGTTGGCACCGGAGAGGTCGAACCGTCGCGCCAAGTCGGCAAAGGAGAAATCCCGTGCTTTTTCCACATGCGCCGGAAAATATGTTTCCCAAAGGCGTTTCCGCTCGTCAATTCCGGGGTTTGGGAACTCGATGGTAGCATTGAACCGGCGGGTAAACGAGCTGTCGATATTGCTTTTTAAGTTTGAAGCCAGAATAATCAGCCCCGGATGCGTTTCGATGCGTTGCAACAGGTACGACACTTCCTGATTCGCATACTTATCGTGCGCATCGCGAACGCCGGTGCGTTTTCCAAAAATCGAATCGGCCTCATCGAAAAACAGTATCCAATCTTTGTTCGCGGCTTTATCAAACAGTTTAGAAAGGTTTTTCTCGGTTTCGCCAATGTATTTTGATACCACCATAGATAGGTCAACCCGATACACATCTCGGCTTGTGTATTTCCCAAGCAAGCAAGCCGCCATGGTTTTTCCGGTTCCGGGAGGCCCGAAAAAAAGCACCCGGAAACCCGGTTTAACGCGACCTTTAAGCTCCCAATCAGCCATTAGTTGTTCGTTAAACTGGAGCCAGGTTTCAATTTCGCGGATTCCGTCCATTGTTGTCGTCGGCAACACCAGCTCGCTCCAATCGAGTCCGGTTGTAATTAGCTCGGCCGGGAAATCACCACTCAGTTGTGGTTTTACCACCTTACCGGTTGTAAACAGGTCGGCATATTCGTCGTCCAGCAGCAACCGTCCGGAAAATCGGGGTTCGCCATCGGGGGCACTCCCCAAACGTAAAACGCCTTTGTGGAAGAGTGTTTGTTCCGGGTCGAAAAGTCCGGCCATCTGCACACGCTTGTTGGTATCGGTGCCAGCCAGCAGGTACAACGCGGTTTCGCCGGTTGGCAATATGCCGCGGTGGTTGGTACCTTTCACCCCGCCAAACTCGGGGAACTCGCCCCCATTGGGAAAGTATTCTCCAATCAGGTTTTGAAAAAAGGATGGGTGGATGTGGGGAATAAGGGCCAGCATCAGTAAAATAATTTCTTCGTGCCTCAGTTTATTTTCAACGATAAACTGTCCCAAAAAATCGTGTTCGTTAATCTGAAGCTGATAAAGCGGACTATCTGCGAGGTTACGATTAAATTCGGTATTTAAACGCCACCGCACACAGTCTTCCAAAATCTTCATCAGGTCATTTATTACGGCACTCATCTTTTTTTCGTTAAGGATTTAAAACCACATTCGATAGTTCTTTGAGCTTATCAATTTTTTCATGGAGATCAGTTTGATTGGGCAGCTCCTTCTTAATTTGTTCATACATAAAAAGCTTTCTTTTCGATTTTACAGCATTCGCCCCCGCCTGTATGCTATCAATATCATTAAGCCCCACTTTTCCACCTGTATTCGCCGCAATTTTCTCGGCGCTGTCTGTCGTCAATATTACACGGTCTCTGCTGGAGGAATTAAGTTCGTATGAGCCAATACTTGTATTTATTGGATTGGTAATTGTTTGCCGGGTAACCAGCGTTTTCTTCTTTGCAAAGTTCTCGGCCTTTGGCTTCAAAATATTTGCTTCAACCTCTAGTCCAAAAGGAACATGTTGTTCTGCATTCCTGATTTCTCGAATGGTAGAATCGGCATCGTTGGGTGTTTCCAGTGCAGCCCGACCATAAACTGGCTTCACAAAATAATAGACGATAGCGCCGGAAGCAACTGCTGCTTTTACTTTCGACTCAGCCACACTTTCGTGTAAACGGTTGCCCTCTTTCGAAAGTGGGGTCATGTTTTCCCATTGCCCCGGACCGTGCGTATTGTGATTTAATAAATGCCCACGAATATAGTAACTGCTTCCCCCTAAACGCCTCTTCAGTAATCTATCGAATACAATATGCCCGCGTGAACTAGGAACACTCCCAGCATCACCTTTTTTAGTCAATAACCTAGCGGTCATTCGTTTTCCCATTGTGTCACCCCCCATATCTCCCGATTGGTAGTCCACCTCTGTTTCAGGCAAATCGCCTTCTGCCGTACCAAACAATTCTTTTGCGAAAACCGATAATTGACTTAGAAGCGCTTCAATTTCATCTTGTTTTTTCTTACTGTTAGCACTTTTCTCTGTTTCGTTGGCCCCTGCAACCGGTTCCCGCTTTTTCGAATCAATTTGGCCAGCAATAACCAATGCCTGTGTCTTTGCATTTCGCTTAGTTGTGTCTGTACCAACATCTACGGAATTAATAAAATCGGTAAATGCAGTCGGGTTACTGGCCACCATAAGGCGAGCAGAAGCTTCCTCTCCTGTAAAATACAAGCGGTGACTTTTACCGTCATTTCCGCGAAATACCTTTTTGGCCTTCCACCATTTTACAAACTTTGCGGCTACCCCTTTAATCTTACTTCCCATTTTGCGAAACCATTTTTGAGCTTTCAAAATGAGCTTATCGATGGCTTTATCAATCCGCTTGCGGATTTTGGTGATGATTTTCTGAACTTTGGATGCCAAACCACCTATACCCAGTAACGCCGCAAGAAAGCCTATCACTACCGGGATAGCCCGTGCCAGCGCGCTCTCTATTGCTTGTGCAACCCGTGCCACCGACCCCGATGCTACCGCCGCAACACCTTCGATAAAAGCCTCAACCAAAACAATAATTTGTCGGCCGCGCTCAATGAAGAACTTCACCACATCAATAATTAGCATAGCGGCTTTTATAAACGCGCCAACCGGGTTAAACAGGCCGAGCACCCATTTGATGCCGGCCTCGATAACCTGGGTGATGACCATATCCTGAATGGCATCAATTACCGTTTCTTTCAGGTCGTTGAATTGCTCCTTAATGTAGTTCCACAAACCGGCAACCCCGTCGCGCTGCAAAACCTGGAATACCTCGAAGCCCCGTTCCAGAGCCGAAACAACCGGTTCGCCCAGTAATTTCACGGCTTTGGTTCGCATATAGTTCCAGGTCAGTCCCAACACTTGCATCACCAGGCTAAAAATTCCTTTCAAACTGAATAGATCCTCGGGAATGGTAATCCCCATTGGGCCCAAAGCGCCTGTGAGCCAAGCGAGCATCCCGGTCATCAGGTGGCGTAAAATGTTGCTGCCAAAGTTGCGGAAACCTTGCCCAATACCGGAAAGCAGGTTTCGAAGAAAACCAATCGGGTCGGAAATAATGGTTCGAATAACCGAAATGGCCGAACGCAAAATATTGGTCAGGACATTTTTAATTTGAATAATGGTTTGGACAACGGCTTTTATCGCATCAAGCGCCCTATCTATCAATCCACGGTTGGCTGCTTTCATTTCCTTGATACGTGCATCAACAGCCTGTAAGCTTTCAACATACTGCTGTGCCAGCGAGTCAATCAATTCATCTTGTCTCGAATCGACCTGGCTTTCCAGTTCATCAAATTGGTTTTGAATACTTTCTGCAGCCTGCTGACCAATGGCCTGTAAGTTTTGAGGCAGGGCTATCACATAATCCGAGACTTCTTGCTTTCCTCGGGCAATCCGGTCTTTAGCTTCATTCAGTTTATCGGCAACCAGTTGCGAAATACCGGTTATGGCCACATCCATTTCGTCGATATAAAGCTGACGGCCTTCGGTGAAGAATACATTTACCTCGTCGGGGATGCCTGCAAATTTATCGCGGATCCAGCGTAATTTTCCCCGCACACCCGAATAACGGCGGTCTTTGTACGCGTCCATTTTTTTCTCCACATAAGCCTCGAACGTGGTACGTGCAGCTTGCGCTGCTGTTGTAAAACGGGTATTCACCGTTTCGTCCAATGCTGTAAGAATGGTTTCAACATCGTGTTTTGTAGCATCGTAAATGCCGTTTATATCGGTGGCTATCCGGGTACGTTCGGCCGTGTCCTGTGTAGCGGTTTGCTGCTGTCCGGCATGTACCTGCCCCATTAGCATAGTCCGCTGGTTATGCATTCCTTGCAACTGCAACTGACTGTTCTGCTCTGCCTGGCTTTGCGAACCGGCCAAACTGGCTTCTTCCTGCTGGCGGAATTCGCAGGGAGCCTGCGTCGTGTTTTGTTGTGCGGTTTGCCGGGCCTGCAAAGCCGAAGAGAAACTTGGTTCGTTGGCATTCGCCAATTGTTGTTCTGTAATTTCGTTGTTGGCCATCTGCTGGTCAACTTCCTGCATATTTTGCTGTAAAGGAGCGCTCACCTGGCTTTCGGGCCGGCGTTGTGGCATTGCTGTCCGGGCAGCTACGGGCTGGGCTGGCAGCCCAATGTCGGCAGCAGGAAGTTGTTCAACCTGCCGTTGCGGCACCGAAGCAACATCGGGACTGGCCGAACTACTTTGAGCAATTGTGCCGGATGCGGCGCCTTGCTCCTGTTGCACATCCTGTTGCGCCGCCTGGTTGACTTCTGCAATATTGTTATTGTCTTCGAAATTGGATGCCTCTTCCTGGTTTTGCGGCAATTGCATATTCCGGATCCGCTCCATTAACCGAGCCTTAAATGAAGCTGCATCAAAGCGTCCGGGCTCCTGCTGGCTCATATTATCTACCTGATTAGCCTGCGCCTGGCTTTCGCGCTCGTTAGCCGGCGACGACGCTGAAGCCTGTGCCATTTGTGAGGCCGAAGAAGCCGGCGTGTGTTGCCGCTGTTTCTGGGCGCGTTGCTGTACCTGTTGCTGAACGCTCCTGAAATTCGGTTCTTCCTTCGGATTGGTCGGATAAGTATCTGCTACTGGAGCTACCCCCGCTTGCCCGCCATCTCCAATTGGTGTGCCTACTGTTTTATCGCCTGCTGTTGGCAAGCTCACCTCTTTACTTTCTGAGTTGTCTGACTGAACTGGAGTTTCTGCCGGAGCAGCGCCATCCCCTGCTGCCGGTGGGTTTGTGCCCTGACTGAAAGATGCCGACTCATTTGTTGCTCCAAGTTCGCCACTGACTACCTGTGCTTCCTCCGGTTGCTTGCTTCCGTCCAAAACCGGAACAGCCCCTTGCTGAATGGTATGAGTAACTTCATGCGCCAGCAAATGCTTTCCTTGTTGTGTTTCAGGTTGAAACTTGCCTTCGTTAAAATAGATATTGTTTTTATGTGTAAAAGCCTGTGCATGAAGGATTCTGTTCATCAACACCGCTTTGCTGTCGGTATGTATTTTAACACCGCTCAAGTCCACACCCAAACGCTGTCCCAGATCTGCCTGAACCGGTTCGGGCAAGGGTACACCCATCCCTTTGGTTTGTTGCAGGCTCCCGGAAACTTCCGGTGCAACTTCCTGAGCTGTTGCTACTGCTTCCGACTGCGACCCTTCTTTTGCCTGAACGGTCTCCTCCTCTTCTTCTTCAGCTTTAGCCTGCACCGGCTCCTCTTCTTCTTTTTGTTGTACCGCTTCTTCATCGTCAGCTTTCGCTTGAACCTTTTCCTCCTCCGTTTTCCTTTGCAGCTCTTCGCTTTCTGCCTGGCGTTGTACCAGTGGGGTTATGCTCTGAGCGAGAGGTTTCTCCTGCACCTGCTCCTCCGCTTGCCGCTGCATTGCCGGAGCAGTCGAAGCTGATATAAATTGGGTTTCATTTTTTTTTGCTTTGGAGCTGACTTTGTCGGCAATACGGTCAGCTTCCTGCTCGTAATGGTCGCCGGGTTTATTCACCGAAAGCTTTGCCTGCAACGGCCAAAACCCGCCTTGTCCGCTTCCGTTAATAAACAGACTGCGGCTTGCTGATTTCGATTCGGTTTTGGTGGCAACTGCTTTCATAGGCTACCACTCCGTAAATAAAAGTTGTTTGCTGAAAGGCAATTGCAATACGGCAAGGTTCCATGTAAGGTGTTCCAACAGTACATCTTGTGCTTTGCGCTCCACCACCAGGCGATAGCTGTTTTCGGTTTCCATCAGCTTGCCGTTTCGTTGTAAAAAAAGCTGACGCAAGCCCTCCGGTGATGTTGATTTTAGAGCGGGCCATTGACAAATCAGTTCCTGTAGCATTTCATTGCATTTCTGCCGGATTTCATTATTCAAGAGGGTGCAGCGTTGCAGGGGAAAGCCGAATGGGACACCACACAGAAATTTTTCGAACAGCATTTGAAACTCGGGCGATTCTTCCGCTCCGGTGGCTATGTAATGAAGGATTTGAACGGCAAGCTCAGACGAACTTTGTTGCAATTGGTTTGCTTCGTCTAAAAGATTTAGTTGCCGAAACAAAGGGAGCAGAAAAGGGATTGTGAGAATGAGCCCAACATCGTCGAACAAAATTTCACTGGATTTTTCTTTGAAAAAAGAGCCAACATTTGCGGGCTGAACCTCTCCGCTTACTTTCAGCGTAGGATTTGATCCCGGTGAAGCGCTTACAGGCAAACCGACGTAAGGAGCAGATGATTCAAGCCGATCCTTCTTTTCTTCATTCACCTCTGAGGGATTTTGAAAAGGCTTATTGTTGTCAACTTCTGACACGATTTGTTGCCAAACAAATTCGTCTGCCTCGAAGAAACGGGCAAAGCAACCAGCATCAATATAAAGAGCAATCTCCAAACGAAATACTTCTTGCAATCCCCTTAAGTTTTTAAATTGAAGCAGAGAAGCCTTTTCAAGCCAAACCCGAATAAGTTGGTTCAACCGGCGCTCGGTGCCTGAATTTGACCGACTTAATAAGTAATAAAGCAGCTGATTTTTCCAAGTATCTTGCGAGCGAGCGAGATAGCTCGTAAGACCGCCCAAATCAGTTATCGCTATAAGACCACAGGCTTCGACAAAAGAAAGAATATGAGCCAGCGGCAACTGCTTCACAAAACGTGTTAACACAAGCGTATTGGTTGACAACAAATGACGAAGCAAAGCCAACCGGGTTTCATTTTGCCACACGTTACGCCAATTAATCTCGTTCTGAATTTCATCCCAATATTCGGCCTTACCAAACCAAGGCAAGCTTCCGTTTTCAAGAAAATACACGAAAGTTGAAAAACGCGCCTCATCCTGGCTTATTCGCTCTACAAGCGGTGGTGATTCAGATTTGACAATCTCGCCTGCAACCACCTTTCCTGTTTGTTTTTCGAATTGTGTGGCAAAAGCCTGCCGGATGTGCCGCTTCAATTGGCTTGGTTGTTGCCAATCTGCCTGCCCGACTTCCAATGTAATCCGGTCGAAACGAATAATCTCATCGATGATGTAATTATTAAATAATGCTTCGATTTCCGGAAAAAGTTCGTCCTGCAAAAAACGACTGATGTTGTTTTTAAGTTTGTTTGCGGTTTTTTCATTCGGCACATTCACCTCAACCACTACTCTATTGATAATATGGAGATTTGTTGCTTTCAAACTAAATCAGTTCCTTATCAAGAATGTTTTTTTTGACGGGCTATAACTGCAACTCAAGAAATCTTATCATAAACTTTTCAATATCAATTTTTCCCTCTTTCGTATTTTGTATCAAAAACACCAAAGGCTTTACTGGTCGGACACACTTCGGCACCGGTTGCCACCAGGGTAATATTCCATTTTTTCACAGTGGTTTCGTCCAACATAATTGTGTAAATCTCCGTACTTGATCCTTTGAATTTTTCCCCGTTTATTATCCAAACAAAATGGTTTGCATTTTTTGATTTATTATTCAAAATCAACTGGTTATAATGCTCTACCACCGTAAATTCAGCTGTTGGTGGCTCTTCAACCTGTACTTCAAGACCTGAGGGCTCGCCATCGACCATGAATGACACTGTACCTGCACCGGCTGCTGCGGGAATAAAGCTGAATCCACCAGCGCTATTCTTAATCACACCTGCACCTGAAATGTGGATTTGCGCGCCTGCAGGTATTACGGTGAATGGATATTCGGTTTTGTCATTGGCGCAGTAACTGGCCGCGTCAAGCTCGATCGAAATATCAATTTTTTCAAACTGAATCGTGTGCTCAACGTAGT
>JBKEAN010000060.1:0-10182 GCA_047972415.1 Mangrovibacterium sp. | reverse complement strand
CCGCTGGAACCTGTTAAGGACTAAAAAAGGAATGCCGCTAAAGCCCGACCAGCTGAGGGCCAATTGACTACGAAAGATTTTTTATTTGTTGTCGCCCCACCGAAAAACGTGCGAAAGGGCAACGGTTTCGCAGCGCGAGCTGCTTCCGGCAGTTTACCCCCCATAATCGGATAGTTTACAAGGCTGAAATCCGGCACTCGCTTTTTATCTTTGCAAGCACCGGGAACCGCATTTGCTTCCGGAATTAATGCAAACAATAAACAAATGAACGTAATCAAACCCATTGCCCTTATCGGGTTCACCGCAAGCTTGTTGATAAGCAGTTCGTGCAGCCAACCCAAACAAACAACAGAATTGAAGCCCCTGGACTGGGGACTGAAAATGGCTGAGTCGGATATGAAGCGTTTTCCGGATGCTTCCATGCTCGACTTTTCGCCAACCCCAAGATGGAGCTATACCCAAGGCTTGGTAACCCTGGCCATGCAACGCCTGACCAACGAAACCGGTAACCAAAAATACTACGATTATGGTTTTGGCTATGCTGATAAAATGATTCATGACGACGGTAGTATTGATACGTACACGCTCGATAATTACAACCTCGATATGATAAACTCGGGCAAAATCCTGTTCGAGATTTACGAGAAAAGCAAAAATCCAAAATTTGAAAAAGCCATTCAGCTGTTGAACCACCAGTTGGAAGGCCAACCACGCACGTCCGATGGCGGCTTCTGGCATAAACAGGTTTATCCGTATCAAATGTGGCTCGACGGTGTTTATATGGCCGACCCTTTTCATGCACAATACGGAAAGGTGTTTAACGATACAGCCGCTTTTAACGATGTTATTCATCAGGTATTCACGATTCAAAAACACACCCACGATAGCATTACCGGGCTGAACTTTCATGGTTGGGACGAAAGTCGCGAACAAGCCTGGGCAAACAAAGAAACAGGCCTGTCGCAACACGTTTGGGGCCGTGCACAAGGTTGGTATGCGATGGCTTTGGTCGATATTCTGGACTATTTGCCCGAAAATCACCCGCAACGCGCCGAGTTTTTGAATGTTCTTCAAACAGTTTTTGCAGCCGTAAAACAAGCGCAGGACCCGGCCTCGAACGTTTGGTGGCAGGTTATGGACGAGCCGGGTAAAGAAGGGAACTGGATTGAATCAACCGCATCAACCATGTTTGTGTACGCTTTTGCTAAAGCCAACCGCATGGGTTATGTTGACGATACGTATATGGAAGCCGCCCAAAAAGGCTGGGATGGCATTCTGAAGAATTTTGTTAAAACCGAAGAAGACGGCAGTATTTCGCTTACCCAGTGTTGCGCTGTGGCAGGCTTGGGAGGTAACCCGTACCGCGATGGTTCGTACGAGTATTACATTTCGACCGAAATCCGCGACAACGACCCCAAAGGTATTGGCCCCTTCATTATGGCAGCCATTGAGTTACAGAAGGATATAGACAAAGAAAAGAACTGAAATACCGCACCGAACGACTCGTTGAATCCCGTACTTTTCAAACCAAAGGAAACCGGAGCGTGGCCCGGTGTTCACAAACTAAACAAAACACAGAGGATTGCGGCACTACGGCAATCCTTTTTTTTTCGGGTGGTTTGAAAAATAGGCTAAATTAGTGGACAGAAAAACCGATGGAAACAGTGGATACACAAGTAAATGCCGACGAGTTGTTTATCATTGGGCGGATGATTGACGGCGATAAACTGGCTTTCCGGTACTTTTTCGATAAGTATTACCGGGATTTATGCAATTTTGTCAACCTGTATCTGAAGGATCGGGCTTTGGCAGAGGAAGTTGTACAGGATATTTTCGTCTATTTTTGGGAAAACAAACAAAAGATTAAAGTAAACACATCAGTGCGCTCGTATCTTTATGGCGCTTCAAAATACAAAAGCCTGAATGTTATCCGCGCCGGAAAGTCGGAACAGCATTTACGCGACAAACTTTCCAAACGGGAGCAATACATTGAAGAGATTCCGTTCGACCATTATTCTGGTGTGGATGAGTTTCGCCGGATTCTCGAAGAGGCGATTTCTGGTTTACCCGAAAAATGCCGTGAAATATTTCTTCTGAGTAAGCAAAAGGATTTAAGCAACAAACAGATTGCCGAACAGTTGGGCGTGTCGGTTAAAACCGTTGAAAACCAAATGACTATTGCTCTCAAAAAACTTCGCCTATTCCTGGAACCACACCGGGAGAAGATTTTCCTCATTTTTCTGCTCGACTTGTTTCATTGAATTTCTTCAAAAAAAAATGAAAATCTTTTAGGGGTTTTCTGCTGCTGCCGCTACTACACTGCAAAGCGGCGAATATGGAGCACAATATACCTTGGGAAAGGTTTCAGCATTACCTGAAACATCCGTACGAAAGCTACGACAGCGACTTCGAAAGCTGGTTACAAGCGCTGGAAACCAATCAAAAGCTTTGGGACGAAGTAAAACTGACTTATTTACTTACCGGCGATGTTCCCGAAAGCTTTGAACCCAATCAAAAACAAGCCTGGAACAAGATTGAAAAGCGAATCGATAAGCCGGTCAAGCGAATCCGGCTAAACCCGGTTTGGTTGCAGGTCGCGGCCTCCTTCCTTCTTTTTACCATTGGAGCGCTTAGTAGCTGGTATTTTCTGACTCCTGCGGGCGGACAGTATGCCGAAGTGTATTCGCCCTACGGGCATAAAACCCGTGTGGTATTGCCCGACCAATCAGTGGTGTGGCTCAATGGCAATTCATTATTGAGGTACCCTGCCGATTTCAGTGAATCAAGAAAGCTTGAGCTGACCGGCGAAGCTTTGTTCGAGGTAACTAAAGATCCGGATAAGGTTTTTAATTTGCATTCGGGCGATGTGAGGGTGGAAGTTTACGGGACAAAATTCAACTTTAAACATTATGCAGAAGACGAGCAGGCCGAAGTAGCCTTAATCGAAGGGAGCGTGGGCTTATTCCGTCGCGACAAGCTGCTGACAACGATGAAGCCCGGACAACTGGCAAGTTACGATTTGAAATCGGAGCAGTTGAAATTGGAGCAGGAAAGATTGGATATTGTGACTTCTTGGAATTCAGACGAACTGATTATTGAAAACCAGCCCTTGGGCGAGGTGCTGAAGTACCTTGAACGCTGGTATGGAGTGGAATTCAGTTTATCGGCCGGCTTTAAGCCCGAACAGCAGCTGAGCTTTAAAGTGAAGAGCGAAAGCTT
This sequence comes from Mangrovibacterium sp., assembly GCA_047972415.1. Lineage (GTDB taxonomy): Bacteria > Bacteroidota > Bacteroidia > Bacteroidales > Prolixibacteraceae > Mangrovibacterium. The sequence goes on along the minus strand of JBKEAN010000060.1, from coordinate 6,963 downwards.
GCCCGAGCTCCTGTCAACCATTAGCCGCATTACTCCCCTCCGTTACACCATCGACGGAAAAAAAATACAACTATCAAACTAATTGCACATGAAAAAATAACACACAATCAACTAAAAAAGGCTTGCCGTGGAGGGCAAACCTTCTTGAAACACAAATTTTGTTTAATCGCATTGCTGCAAGACCATAAGCGCCAACTCATTGAAATTGCAGCCGTGCACAAAAATGCAGTACAAACTTATGAAAAAAAATTCGAACGCCGGAGGACCAGCTTGGTGTAATTCCTCCTGGCACAAAAGATTGTTAATCATGAAATTGACACTAATCCTAAGTCTTTTCGCAGGCCTGATGAGTAGTATGGCCGAGTCGAGTGCCCAATCTGGCCGGCTAAACCTGAAAGTCCAGCACGGAACGGTCAAAGAAGTCATTGAAGAGATAGAGCGGCAAACCGACTACTCCTTCATGTACGACAATAAAGTCCTGGACATCAGTCGCCCGATTTCGGTGAATGTGGAAAACACACCGGTCAGTGAGGTGATGGATCGTGTGGTTGCCGGGCAGAACTTGAAGTATGAATTTGTGAACCGCTTTATTGTGGTTTCGGCCAAAAATGGGGTATCGAACCAACAACAGGTCACTAAAGTTTCGGGGAAGGTCACTAGTGAAAAGGGAGAACCTCTTCCGGGCGTAACCGTTCTGTTAAAGGGTACCAGTACCGGAACCGTAACCGACTTTGACGGGAACTATTCCCTTTCGGACATTCCCCAAAATGCCACCTTGGTTTTCTCCTTTGTGGGCATGCAGAGCCAGGAAATTGTTCCTGCCGGGCAAAGCCAAATCAATGTGCAGTTGAAAGAAGAATCGATTGGCTTGGAAGAGGTTGTGGCTATTGGGTATGGAACAGTGAAACGCGCAGATTTAACAGGAGCCGTTGCATCAGTCAAGGGTGACGAGTTGGCGGCAACCCCTGTTGCAAACGTTACACAAGCTATGCAGGGGCGTTTGCTGGGAGTTAATGTAACCTCGCAGGATGGACGTCCCGGTGCGACCATATCGGTGCGGGTGCGTGGCGGCGGCTCTATAACGCAGTCGAATGAACCGCTCTATATTGTTGATGGGTTTCCAGTGGGGACTATCTCAGATCTTCCGGCTTCAGAAATCGAATCGATTGATGTACTGAAGGATGCTTCATCCACAGCGATTTACGGTGCGCGTGGTGCTAACGGGGTAATCCTGGTGACTACCAAAAGTGGTAAAGAAGGGAAAGTAAAAGTAGCCTACGACGGCTTTTTGCGGTTGGGTTACGTACCGAAAACACAGGAGACACTTTCAGCTCAGGATTACGTGTTAAATAGCTGGAGCTACGCAGCATCGCGCGGTACTGCAAACCGAGATGCCGTAGAAAAATATTTTGGTTTGGGGAGCAACTATGGAGACCATTACGAAGAATATGCCAAAACGGCAACGCACGATTACACTGATGATTTGTTGCGTACCGCTTTAACTCAGAGTCATTATATAACCATGTCTGGAGGTGCCAAAACAACAAAAATCAGCAGTACGCTTGGGTATATTGATGAAGAAGGAGTACAAATCCGTTCCGATTATAAACGATGGAATGGCTCATTGAAGCTGCAACAGGATCTATCTTCCAAGTTGAAATTAGATATAGATCTTCGCTATACGGAAACAAATTCCCTGACCGCCAGAGAATCGGGTGCTGCAACTGCTTATACTTACCGCCCGATTGATAATCCACTCGGAGGTGTTGATTATACAGAGGTTGCATCTGGATTTAGTTTTGGTATCGCCAATATTGACGACAAACATGATCCGGTAGAGCTGACAAATGATATAACCCGAAAAAATTTAGGTAGGACACTCCGGGCTTCCGGCGCCCTATCTTGGGAAATTATGAAAGGCCTCACTGCTAGAAGCGAGTTCTCGGTTTTCCGGGGTTCTTCAAAAGGGACTTATTACGAGAACGGCTACACCAATAACGAAAAAAGAGTGTCATTAAGCCGCGGAGAAAGCGAAGGTTACCGTTCTGTTACAACCTTAAATTATAAATTCAATATAGGTGAGGACAACGCGTTTACGGTTCTTTTAGGAAATGAAGTTCTGAATTCGGAAGGGGAAAATACTACGGTAGAAGGACGTGGTTACCCGGATACTTTTGATTATGAGACAGCGGTTAATTTAGTTCATACAGCAACAAACTCGTTGTCAACAATCAACTCGGTGGCAGTTCCAGCTCATACAATCTCCTATTTTGGCCGAATAAACTACTCGCTAAAAGAACGCTATTTACTTACAGCGACGGTTCGGGCCGACGGCTCATCGAAATTCGGGCCAAACAATAAATGGGGCTACTTCCCGGCAGCAGCATTGGCATGGCGAGTTTCAGACGAAGCTTTTTTAGACAATACAAAAAACTGGCTTTCAAACCTAAAGTTGCGTTTATCTTACGGGGCTTCAGGAGCTGATAACATCAGTTCGAACCTATGGCGAGAAACCTGGTCGAGCGTAGGTGCAAGCAATAATCATACGCCAATTAATGGCGAATTTATTCCGTTTTACCGCCCCGATGGATTATTGGCAAATCCCGATTTAAAGTGGGAAACAACGATATCGCGTAATGTGGGTATTGACTACGGGTTTATGGATAACCGGATTAACGGTACGCTAGAGGTTTATTGGAATACTACCAAAGATCTGCTGATGGCCGTTCCGGTTGACAATACGACCGGATACTCCTACCAATTCCAAAACTTTGGAAAAACCTCCAACCGGGGATTCGAACTTTCGGTGAATGCAGATATCGTAAAAACCAATGATTTCAATTTTAATTTGGGCGTAATTTATAACTACAACCTGAATAAGTTAGACGATCTTCCCAATGCTGAACAATACCTTTATTCGTCTTATTGGGCTTCCGTTGGCACTATCCCAACAAACGACTTTATGTTTATCGAAGGGAAGCCAATCGGGATTGTCCGTGGTTACATTAGTGAGGGGTTTTATACGGTTGATGATTTTAACTATACCAACGGACAATATGTGTTGAAAGATGGTGTAGCAGATATCTCAAACGCGGTCACACAAACTTATATGAACCCCTTCTCACGTCCTTCCGGACAAAACGCCTTCCCCGGTGCCGCAAAGTTTAAAGACATCGATGATAGTGGTTTGGTCGATCAAGACGATGCAACAAACTTGGGAAGCATGATCCCGAAACACACCGGTAGTTTCCAGCTAAATTTCAATTACAAGCAATTTGATTTATCGAGCAATTTCACCTGGGTCTTAGGTGGAAAAGTGTACAATGTTGCAGCGATAAGAAATACTTGTGGAAATGAGTTTGTTGGTATTGGGCAACAACGTGCCGATTGGGTAGCTGATGCATACAAGGTTTATGATGTAAATGCTTCAGGGGATTTATATGCCGTTACCAACCCGGAAGAGCTGGAGGCACTAAATGCTGGCGCTAAGTACCATTTGCCCTATCACCAAAGTTCAATCACCTCATCCGAATGGTTAGAAAGTGGTTCGTACTTGCGCTTACAAACGTTGAGTTTGGGATATAGTTTGCCTTCTTCCATATTGCAAAAACTTAAAATAAACCGGGCCCGCTTTTATGTTACGGCTAGTAACTTGTTTACCATTACTGGTTATTCCGGGCTTGATCCTGAAGTGAATGTTACTCCAACCGGACAGAGTGGTTATTTCAGTAATCTGAGGGTTTTCCCAACACCAAATATGGATAACGGAGCCTATCCGAGGGCGCGGACATTCACCTTTGGGACAAACATTACGTTCTAAACCAGTTTAGGAACCGAAATAAAATTAAATTGATATGAAAAAGTTACTATTCATAGTATTTACAAGCTGCACCCTGTTTGTGGTGAACGGTTGTAAAGATTATCTCGATACGACTTCGCCCACCGTTTTAGATCGCGAATTTGTTTTTTCAAGTGAGGAATCGGCCAGGGCAGCACTTTATTATGGTTATGAAACACTCCGTGCCAATGTCAGTGTCCATTCCGTCGGCTTTTTCTGGAACCCGGTTTGGGGGTCTGATATTGAAGATAGTCAGGATGTTTACAATGAGGGGAATGCAGGAATTGTAGAGAAGTGGTTTTATCCAGGGGGAACCTCGAACTATAACATTAACTCGGGTGAAGGTACGGAAGTTTTTACAAAGCTATACGAGACAATTTCAGTTGCAAACTCATTGATTAGTAGTTTTGAATCGCTAAGTAACTATGCTGAGATAATGAGTGGCGAGCCCAATAGTTTATCCGATATTTATGGACAGGCTGTTGCGTTGAGGGCAACCTGTTATTGGGAGCTTTGCCGCTGGTACGGCGACGTGCCTTTGGTCGTGAATGCAGGAGAGAAGGCAGAAGGCTTAACATCGCGTTACGCCATTTACGATTACAATATTCAAAAATTAATTGAAGTTGAACCGCATATGTACCGCGCCGGCGAAAGTATAAACCGTGCCGATGTGATGAACCGTAGTTATGTACAAGGACTTATTGGTCGTTTGTGCTTGTATGATGGCGGTTACGCAACCCGACGCACCGATCTTGGGGCTGATTTCTATGTTGATGGAGATGGTAATGCATTGAGTTTTGACGATTGGAGTGTCGAAAAAAATCAGGCAATCTATGGGCGCCGGAGTGATTGGCGACAATTGTATGAAACGGCCAAAACTTACTTGCAGGCTTGTGTTGATAACCACGGTTCTATCGTCTTCCATACAACCGATCCACGCAGTAAAGGAGCTAACGGTGAAGTCTATAACAATCCGTTCCAATACGCGTTTCAACAGATGCACTCCGGCGACAATTCAACCCTTGCTGACGAATCGGTTTACGAAATCCCGATGGAATACAATTATTATTCTTCTCGTCCGGCTTACATTGGTCGCCCGTCTTCCGGAGGTAACGGGCAAGCCCCGAACATTGGCTGTGGGCAGGATCGTATTCAAGCTCATTTCTATTATGGCTGGTTCGACAACAATGACCTGCGCCGCGATGCTTCGGTAACCGTGACAGGAAGCACCGGCCAAAATCAGGAACTCATCCAATCGTTCGAACGCAGTGCCTGGGGACGTGGTTGTGGACCGGGAACCAACAAATGGGACTGGAACCGTCTCCCAACACCTAATACGCAGTCGTATGCGTCAACCGGAATTAACTATTCTTATATGCGCATGTCGCACGTGTACCTGATGTTGGCAGAAGTTTATGCTGCATTGGGAGATGATGGCAATGCCCGGACTTATCTCGGAATGGTCCATAACCGGGCTTTTCCGAATGGAACGGACCCGCATTTTAATCAATACATCACCGACTGCGGTTCGGTTTATCAGGCGGTATTGAAGGAACGCGCACTGGAGTTTAGTGGCGAGGGGATGCGACGTTTCGATATTATCCGTACTGGTATTTTACCTGAGGTAGCAGTTCAGGATCGCCAGACGATGAAAGCAATTATCGATGGGGTTCGGGCCAATGGTTATTACACCTTCTCAAATGGCAACCAAATTCCGGCTTATATCTGGACCAAAATGGTTGATGCTAAAAGCACTTACGGCTATCGTTTAACTGCGCAGTGTCCCGATGAAACCAATCCGGTGTTATTCCCCGGATGGCGTGGCCAACACAACGATTGGGGAAGCATTATTCCGGCCTATGCAAGTCAAACGATGACGAATGTTGCCATCAAAGGTCTTTTCGTTTATATTCAGCCAGGCAGTACCGAAGCCTTGGCTTTGCAGGCCGATGGTTACGTGCAGACCAACTGGGCAATTGATATGTTGAACTATGAGGATTCTTACGCAACCAAACTTTTTGCTGGTTATTCGGATGCCGATTATGCCGCCAAAAACCCGCCGATACACTTGCTCCCATTTACTTACCAGGTATTGCTGAACACAGGTATTACAAACGGTTACGGGTTCAAACAACAATAACAATGTGCCAACTATATTCATACAGGTTTGCTAACTTAGCAAGCCTGTATTTTTAAATTAAGCTTCCATGAAAACAAAACTGACAATTCTAATTGCCTTTTTGGGGATTGTAACCGGCCTTCAAGCCCAAACCATACCCGGTACAAGCATCCCTGCCGATACCACTTTTAATGTGCCGCGCGTTTGGCGACAGATTGCCAAAAACTATCCCGATGCCAAGCCGGCAACGGATAATGTTCCGGCGGGTGTTATTGCCGGGCGCAATCTGGTTTATGCCCATTTGCCCGAAACGCCCTTTGGTCCGCGCGATTTGCATCTCGATTTATTCCGACCCGAGAAGCCTGGAAACTATCCGGCCTTGGTGTTGGTGCATGGTGGCGGCTGGCGAGCCGGGGATAAGTCGTTGCAGGTGCCTTTGGCCCAGCAAATTGCGGCAAATGGTTTTGTAACAGTGGCGGTTGAATACCAGTTGTCGCTTGAGGCGAAATATCCGGCAGCGGTGCACAACATTAAGGCGGCAATCCGCTGGCTGCGCGCCAATGCCGACAAGTTTCAGGTTGATACGGCTCACATCGCCATTTCGGGTTGCTCGGCCGGAGGGCAACTGGCGGCGCTGGTGGGAATGACCAACGATGTGGAACAGTTTGAAGGCTGCATGGGAAACCCTGATCAGTCGAGCGCAGTGCAGGCAGTAATTGATATTGACGGCGTGCTGAACTTTATGGCGCCATTGTCGCTCAATTTGCAACGTCGCCCCGATTCGCCCGATGTGCAATGGCTCGAAGGCGACTTTTTGAGCCGTCCCGACCGCTGGAAAGAAGCTTCGTCAATCTACTGGGTGAACGAGCAGTCGGTTCCGGTCATGTTTTTGAATAGCGGTTTCCCACGTTTTACGGCTGGCCAGCACGAAATGCTATTTATGCTCAACGAGTTTGGCATTTACAACGAGGTGCACAAGTTTGATGTACAAGTACACCCGTTTTGG